>CAIRFY010000232.1 GCA_903877945.1 uncultured Oscillochloris sp.
GACATGGTTTCAGAATGCCCAATTTTACATGACAGTCTCGTATGACCCTCACCCCCCAGCCCCTCTCCCCGTGAGGGAGAGGGGCTGGGGGTGAGGGCTGCCCGGCGACAAACTGTAAAGTATCCGCGAACCTTGTCCTACGCCGTAAACCAACTGCGCAACTCGTTCGTATTCCGTGCGGCGCCGAGGGCCACCATCAGCTTAATCCGCGCCTTGGGGCCACTCAACTGCTGGGCGAAAAGCACCCCCAGGCGGCGCAGATCGTGGAAGGCTCCCACATAGCCAAACTCATCGCCGAGTCCGCCCGCCATACAGCGGGTGGCGATCACCACCGCCGTGCGTCGCTGGATCGCGTCAGTGATCAGCGGCAGCCACCAGGGTGGCAGACGCCCGCCGCCAAAGGACTCGATCACCACACCGGCCACGCCATCCTCAATGCTGTGGCGTAACTGACGCACGTCGGCACCCTGAGTCACCCGGATCAGATCCACCATTTCCTCAAGGCGCTGGCAGACGATACGCTGACGACTGGCAGGCCGGTGGCGCAGGAAGATTCGCTCGCCCTCGACCTGGCCGAGGGGGCCGCTCCCCGGCGATGCAAAGGCACCGAGAGCCTGGCTATGCACCTGCTGAAGCTCCGAGGCCGCGTGAAATTCCTCGTCGAAGATCGCCACCACCCCCAGATCCTGGGCCTCGGGTGCGGCGGCCAGACGGATGGCGTTTGCCAAGTTCACCACCCCATCGTACCCGGCGCTGGCCGAACTGCGGATTGCTCCAGTGAACACCACCGGCTTGGTCGAGACCAGCGTCAGATCGAGCGTGTAGGCCGTCTCCTCCAGCGTATCTGGGCCGTGGAGGATCACCGCGCCGTCAACATCGGAGTTCGCGAGCAGGCCATCGGCCCGATGCGACAGATCGAGGGCGCTCACGGCGGTGAAGTGGCTACCCGGCAAGTTTGCAAACTCCTCAAAGACGAGGTCAACGCCACTGCGCGGCAGCATCGCCAGGAAATCATCGCCCTTCAGCGAGGGCACTGCCCCGCCGATCATCGGCCCGCGCCGCGCCCCGATTGCTCCGCCTGTGGTGATTACAACAATTCGTTTCATGGCGTAGTCGTGTTGTCTTGTAATGGCGCAGCGTAATGCGCCCCGGCAGGTTTTCGCGCCACCCAGAAGATTCGCTGCGTGTGTGGGCCAGGAGGGCTGGTAGTGAAGCTATCATAATGAGCTTCCACGCGCAAGCCAGCCTGCTCCATCAGATGGTGAACCACCCTAGATGGGTAAGCTCGCTCTACATGTACTTCGTCAAATCGCTGATAGCCCGCCGTATCATCGCCCACAAAGCCGGTTAGCACCATTGTGGACGTGGCGAGCTGTGGGTCAAAGTAGCTCTGCTCGATCTGGACAAAGCCTGCGTGCTCACGCACTGCGTACGTGTCCCACTCGAACTCCAGAAAATGGCGTGTGTTCATATCACCGATAAAGAGGCCGCCCGGAGCGAGAACGTGGGCCGCCGACGTAAAGCAGGCCAGCAGATCGGCCTCGCTGGTCATATAGTTCAAGCTATCGTAGGTACATGTCACCAGATCGAACGTGTTGGGCGGAAACAACATATCAGCGTGGCGCATGTCACCGAGGATAAAGCGGGCGCTGCCGACGAGCGCCGCGCCGGACAACTTCGCCTCAGCCTGCGCAATCATCGCCGGGGCGCTATCGAGGCCGACGACCTGCCAGCCCTCATCGGCCTGACAGAGAGCCAGGGTGCCGGTGCCACAGGCGAGGTCAAGCATACGTTGGCCAACGACGGGGTGATGTGTGAGCAATTCACGTAGATAGACTGTCACCAGCAGAGCGAACCGCACCTGACCGCTCGCATCATAAAGTGGAGCGTAGCACTCGTAAATCATGACCTATGATAGCACGCTGCAACAGGCGGCGTCAAAGATGCTAGGTCTACGTTTTCAGGGCATGTGCAAAGTCGTGTGATCGCCGGGCAGCCCTCACCCCCCAGCCCCCTCTCCCTGAACGGGAGAAGGGGAGTCGGAGTCATCCTGTTGCGGATCTCCCCTCTCCCCGTGAGGGAGAGGGGCAGGGGGGTGAGGGCTGGAGGGTGACTTTGCACA
>CAIRFY010000233.1 GCA_903877945.1 uncultured Oscillochloris sp.
CCTGCGGTGGTACTCCTGACCGCCTGGAAGGCGGTGCTACGTTCACCGCACACGGTAAAGTATCTGCGAACCATGTCTAAGGCATGTTTCAATCTAGCTTGACAGTTCAGCGATGAAACGATGAGGCGGTGAGGCGCTCCGTATCGCCTCATCGCCTCATCGCCTCATCGCAAGACTGTAAAGCTGAATGTACCCATTTTGAAACATGCCTTAGACAAGGTTTCAGGTTTACAGTTCGTAGTGCGGGCTTCCCATCTGCGGTGGTACTCTTGACCGCCTGGAAGGCGGTGCTACGTTCACCGCTTCCGCTCAGGGAGCGGAGACTGAGGGCATCAATTTCGCGTTCTCACCCCGCTGAAGCGGCTCTCGACCTTGCGCCTGCGGGTGCCGCTGCGCTGCTCTACCGTTAGGCGGCGATAATCACCGGCCTCGATTAAGAATTGTTCGGAGAGCACCACATCGTTCATGCGCGAGCGGATGCGTGCGTCGATACTTTCCGGATCGCGGTTGCTGGTGATCACGGTTGGTAGAGCATAATTATAGCGGTGGTTAATAATCTGGTAAAGCTTCTCTTTGGCCCAGGGAGTAGCATTTTCGGTACCCAGGTCGTCGAGGATCAGCAGCTTAGCGTTGCGGATCTGCTCAAAGCGTTCATCGTACGCCACCTCGCTGGTCGGGCCAAAGGTGGAGCGCAGGTGATCGAGAAGGTCGGGCACGACGGTGAAGAGTACCTCACAGTTCCCATTAAGCACCTTGTTGGCGATTGCGGTGGCCAAGTGCGTTTTGCCGCAGCCGTAGTTGCCAAAGAGAATCAGCCAGCCGGTTGGATGGTTGGCGTAATCGAGCGCACGCTTGAAGGCCGAACTGACCCCCGTGATGCTGCTGTCAAAGTTTTCAAAGGTCTTATCGCGGAAGGGCTCAAGGTTACTGATCCGCAGTAACTTCTGGCTGCGGCGCTGCGCGATCACATCTTCTCGACAGTGGCACCTGATCAGTAGGCCAAAGTCCGGGTCGCCATAGTGAACATCGCGCTCATAGAACCCTGCCCCCTTGCAGTTTGGGCAGTTCGGGTCGCCAGGAACCTCAGAGGTCGGATTCGTCGCCGCCGCGTCGGTAGAGGCCGCCGTACTGTCCGCTGGTGTACTTCTCGATATCGATAGGTCGCTCGGCCCGATCCTGCGCATCGTGTCGCCCATGGGTAGCCCACCTCTCCAGCACCTTACGAATATAGCGCCACGAGCGGGCGTTGGCCCGCACCGCTTCGCGCATCGCCTCCTCAATCCATTCGTGCGGGTAGCGATCCTCGGCCTCGCGCAGTTCATCAACCAGCATGGGGGTGACGAGGCCGATATTCTGCTCGTAGAGTCCGATCAGCCCTGGTCGTTCGTCCGTTGTGTCGTTGGGGGTGAGAACCGAGCGGGCCAAGGCCATCTCCTCGGCCCAGGCCCGGTTGGCCGGGGTGTTCACGAGATACCAGTTGTTCACCCGCCCGTCTGCGGGCGTGGCCAGGTGCAGGATGCTGCTGCGCTGCACCGCTGCATCAAGCCCCTCGGCCAGCAGATCTTCGATTGGACGCAGCTTCGAGATGGCCCGCAGCGAGCGGCGCAGCGTCTTGTCGGCCAGAAGTTCATCCCAACTCAGGCGGCGCGGTGCCCCGCGCTGGCGGCTCAGCCGGTAGAAAATATGCAGCGTCACCTTCAGTTCGCTGGGCAGAGTCACCGCCGGCAGCACCTCGCTGAACAGCTCGGGCGGCAGGCCGATAAGTGTTTTGGTTGAGAAGCCGGCGAAGGCCATTGCCACCTCGGGACGATGTTGCGGGAGTTGGCCGCGACGAGCACACGGAACCAACCCTCGCCATGTTACCACATACGCACGGCATGTGGATCGCTTCTGGCGGGGTGTTGGGGATGGATGCACTTGTAGGGGCGAAGTATCGCCGCCTGATACGTCTGGAACTTCTGCGTACATCCGCTGGCGATGCTTCGCCCCTACGGTCGGGGTGTGGGATATGCGGCGCATCAATCTTGTGCAAATGGTTGACAAAAGCGTGGTAAATATGTTATATTTTGCACGAGGAACTATTCCAAGATAGCCACGAGGACTCTGATGAAATCGATCACACGATCTCCCCTGATCTTCATCTTTCTCACCGTCTTCATCGATCTACTCGGCGTGGGTATTGTGGTGCCGCTGCTGCCCTACTACCTGAAGATCATCGAGCATGCCGACGCCTCCTGGCTCTCCAGCAGCCGGGCCATGTTGGTCGGTGCCCTGGCAGCCAGCTTCTCGCTGTTTCAGTTTATCTTCTCGCCGGTACTCGGCGCCTTGTCGGATCGCTTTGGTCGTCGGCCCGTGTTGCTGATCAGCCTGACGGGCACGGGTATCTCCTATATTGTGTTTGGCCTGGCCGACCAACTGCTGCCCCTGGGCATTGGCACGGTGCTGGCGGTGCTGTTCTTCGCTCGTATCCTGGACGGCATCACCGGGGGGAACATCAGCACGGCCCAGGCGTATATTGCCGATGTGACCCGGCCTGAGGATCGGGCCAAGGGTCTCGGCCTGATCGGTGCGGCCTTCGGGTTGGGCTTTATGCTCGGTCCGGCGATTGGCGGGCTGCTCAGTACGATCAGCCTGTCCGCGCCCGCCTTTGTCGCCGCCGCCCTCACCTTCGGCAACGTGATCTTTGGCCTCTTCCGCCTCCCCGAGTCCCTGCCGCCTGAGCGGCGGATCAGCATCCCGTTTAGCAAGATGAACCCGGTCAGCCGCCTGCGCGCCGTGGTGGGAAAGACCAGTATCCGCCCGCTGCTCGTCGGCGTCCTGCTGCTGAACTTCGCCTTCGCCGGGATGCAGAACAACTTCGCTGTTTTTAGCGATGTGCGCTTCGGCCTCGGCCCCACCCAGAACGCCTTTGTTTTCGCCTTCATCGGCCTGATGGCCGTGTTTATGCAGGGCTTCCTGATCCGCAAACTGCTGCCGCGCTTCGGCGAGTCCCGCCTCGCCGTCACCGGACTGGCCATGATGACGCTTGGCTTCGCCCTGATTGCGGTGGTACCGTTCGTCTGGATGCTCTTCCCCGCTATGGGCATCCTCGCCGCCGGGTCGAGCATGTCCACACCCTCGCTGACCAGCCTGATCTCACGGCGGGTGCCCCCGCAGGAGCAGGGCAGCGTCCTTGGTGGCGTCCAGGCGTTCAACAGCCTGATGATGGTGCTTGGCCCGCTCTTCGCCGGCGTGATCTTCGACCAGATCGGCCCGGTCGCACCCTACGTCAGCGGTACCCTGCTGGTCGCCGCCGCAGGCATTGTGATCACCCGCGCCGTGCGCCCGCAACTCACCGACGCTGCTCCCCTGGAACCAGCCCGCGCCACCCTAGAGACAGGTCAGTCAATGGCACATTGAAGCGTGAGACATGGTACAATCCAGTATTACCGTTAGGCGAAGAGGCGAAGACGCGCTGTCTTCGCCTCTTCGCGTCACGCACCCCGGAATGCAAAATGCGAAATGCAAGATGCAAAATGCAAAATGCAAGATCCAAAATCCAAAATCCAAAATCCAAAATCCAAAATCTAAAATCCAAAATCTAAAATCCAAAATGAAAGGATACAGGGGAGTAATCAGTGGACCACCCGCCAGCACCGCGACTGAATATCCTACGCACGTTGAAGATCGGCACCTTTCACATCGGATCAGCATTCGTTGACCTGCTCACCTCAGGCGTACTCAACCGGGTGCTGATCACCGACCTGGGCATCTGGGCTACGCCGGTGGCCCTGCTCTCCGCCCTGCGCTACCTGCTGGCCCCCCTGAGCATCTGGGCTGGCTACCGCTCCGACACCCATCCGCTCTTCGGCATGCACCGGTTGCCCTACATTTGGCTGGGCCGTGTGCTGATGCTGCTCTCGCTCCTACTGCTGCCGGTCGTGACAGTGATCCTCGCCGCGAACCAAATCTCAGTTCTGGGATGGGTGCTGGCTACCCTGGCCTTTCTGATCTACGGCGTCGGCACGCTGATCTCGGGTAGCACCTACCTGGCCCTGGTGAGCGACAGCGCCCCCCCGACCAAGCGAGGGATCGCGGTCACAATTGTGCAGATCTTTCTGCTCGTGAGCTTCCCGATCTCCGCCATCGTCTACGGGAAGATGATGCCCACGTATGACCCCGCGATCTTCTGGAAAGTTGTGCTGACGGGCATCGTGATTGCAGCGATCTTCTTCTTTTTCTCAATCTTCGGCGAAGAGCGACCGGGCCAGGTGACTGTCACTGGCGACCCGCAGGATCAGATACCCTTCACCACGCTACTGCGCCAGATGTGGGCCGACCGGCGCACGCGCATGTTCTTTCTGTTCCTGTCGCTCGGCGCAATCAGCGCCTTCGCCCAGGACGCGGTGCTGGAACCCTTTGGCGGCGATGTCTTCAAGATGGAGATTGGCGAAACCACCCGCCTCAACGCCTACTGGGGCGTGGGGGCACTGGTTGGCCTGATTGGGACGGTGATCATCACGCGCAAGCGCATCGCCCACGAGCAGAGCGGAACGGCTCTGCTCGGGCTGATCCTTACCGCCGTACCGTTTATCATGCTGGCCTTTGTCGCAATCAGTGTCACACGCTGGCTACTCCTCCCCGCTCTGGTGTTCTTCGGCCTTGGCTACGGGGTCTACACCGCAGGCGCACTCTCGCTGATGATGGCGATGACCTCGGATCAGCGGGCGGGAGCCTACTTGGGGCTGTGGTCAGTGTCCCAACTGGTCTTTCGCGGGGTGGGAATCTTCCTCGGCGGGGCGATCCACGATACGGCCATTCTGCTGGGTGCGTCCGCGCCTCTGGCCTACGCCAGCGTTTTCTTCCTAGAGGCCGTGGGCATGCTGGCCTGCATCACCCTGCTGATCCAGGCCGATGTGCCGGGGTTTGTCCGTAGCACAGGGGCGCAGGCGATGCCGGCAGCCAGTCTGGCGGCGGTTGATATGTGATGGCGGGATGACGGGGTCAGAACTAATGCAACGTCGCCAGTCAGGGATTTGCAACAGTCCTGGTGATGTGGGGACGCGGGAACGTGGTACCATCACCGCGTCCCCGCGTCCCCGCGTCCCCGTGTCCCCGCGTCCCCGCGTCCCCGCGTCCCCGCGTCCCCGCGTCCCCGCGTCCCCGCGTCCCCGCGTCCCCGCGTCCCCGCGTCCCCGCGTCCCCGCGTCCCCGCGTCCCCG
>CAIRFY010000234.1 GCA_903877945.1 uncultured Oscillochloris sp.
AAGGTCGTAGGCGTTGGCCGATGCACCCGCTGCCGGGTTCGCCCGGCAGGGCACCCGTAAACGTGCCGTACTGCTCGGATGCCGACTCGTCGGTAGCGCCAGAGCAAAGCCCCCGCCTTTAGGCGGGTGGTGGTTTACTACGCCAACCTGTCTAGCGGCTGACACTTCTGTTATGGTTTGGGCGGTGCCCCTACCCATCACTCCAACTCCAGCGGTGCGGGATCATCATGATGCCGTATTGATCAGATAGGCTGTCGCTCTGGACCACCAGCGGGTAGAGCCGGTCGTGCATATCGAAGGTATGCAGCATGGCCGAGTCGACAACGGCGGCGCTCACCCGATAAGCTCCATTGAGCAGCGGCAGCGTGGGGATGTGATAGTCCACGTATCCCTTGCCTTCAATACGCGCAATCGAGAATTTGTCGAAAGCGGTGTTCGGCCCGCTCAACCAGATCCCGTTCTCGTGGTGAATGCCGATCCCAAACACTGGCCCATCAACGGGCGTGTGCGCGTCGTAGTGCAAACGGATCGTCAGTGGGGCGTGAGTCTGGAAGGTGACCTGCTCCGTGCCGAGTGCGTCGAGCAACTGGACTCGGGTGATCTCCACCTCACGCGAGCCACGGCGGAAGGGGTTGATCTCGCTCTCGCTCGGCGTGTCGCCCTTGGCGACGGCGAGCCGCTCGCCCTCGTGGCGGTTCACATCGGCCAAGTAGGCATCGATCACTGCGCCCGCCGGGCCGCTGGCCCGCATGATGCCGTGGTCGAGCCAGACGGCCACATCGCAGAGTGAGCGCACCACATCAAGGGCGTGCGAGACGAAGATGATCGTCTTGTTGGCGCGGCGGAAGCCGTAGATCCGCTCCATACACTTGCGCTGGAATGCCTCGTCGCCCACAGCCAACACCTCGTCGGTGATCAGGATGTCGGGGTCTACGGCGGTAGCCACAGCGAAGGCCAGGCGCGTGTACATGCCCGACGAGTAGTGCTTGATCTCGGTGTCGATAAAGTCACCAATATCGGCGAAGGCGGCGATCTCGGGCAGCTTGGCGGTCATCTCGGCGCGCCCCAGGCCCATCAGCGAGCCGTAGAGGAAGATATTCTCGCGGCCCGAGAGCTCGGGGTGAAAGCCGCTGCCCAACTCCAGCAGGGCGGCGATCCGCCCGCGTGTGTAGACCTGGCCGCTGGTCGGCTCCAGAATGCGGGTCATCAGCTTCAGCACCGTACTCTTGCCCGCGCCGTTATGTCCCACCAGGCCCAGGCTCTGGCCCTGCTTCACGGCGAAGCTCACATCGCGTGCGGCCCAGAACTCCTCGCCGGGAGGGCGGCGGCTGAGCATCCCGGCCACCCGCTCTTGGATGGTGTCGCGGCGCTCGCGGTGCAGGATGAAGCGCTTGGAGACGTTGGCAAACTCGATTACTGGTGTCATATCTCCTCCCCAAATCGCCCGCTGCTGCGCTCGAAGGCCCAGTAGCCCGCCACCAGGATGACCAGGGCCATCACGCTGACCCGCAGTAGGCTAGAGAGGGCCGGCACGCCGGGGGTGGGGATCTGGCCGACGACGACGGCGGAGCCGTAGATCGACTCGCGGTAGAACTCGATCAGCGAGGCCATCGGGTTGAGCCAGCGGATTATGTACACCATCAGCCCGTCGCCGAAGTTGCTCAGCGGGTAGATCACGGGGGTCAGGAAGAACCAGATGTTGATCACAATGCCCACGAGATGCACCATATCGCGGAAGAAGACCGCTACCGCGCCCAGCAGCATGGACACCCCGGCCAGCATCACCGTCTGGATGAGGATCAGCACCGGCAGGTAGACGAAGCTCCAGGCCACGTTCAGGTGGCCCATGGTGGTGAGTTGCACCAAAACGATGACGACGAGCATCATTGGCAGCGAGAGTACAAAGTTGGTCAGGCTGGAGAAGACGCTCACCAGGGGCAGGACTTCACGCGGGAAGTAGACTTTTTTGATCAGGGCGGCACCATCGATGACGCTGCGCGTGCCATTCATCACCGACTCAGCGGCGTAGTTCCAGGGCAGCAGGCCAACAATGATGAAGACCGGGTACTGGGCGATGCCGCTGGGCATCAGCACGCTGAACACCACCACATAGACCAGCATCATGCCCAGGGGGGCCAACTGAGTCCACAGGTAGCCGAGGGCGCTGGCCTTATAGCGTGAGCGTAGGTCGCGCAGCACCAGGTTGCGGATCAGCTCACGGTAGCGCCAGATCTCCTCGGCCTTGGCCATCAGGTGGGCGCTGCGGTTTACGGCCACGCCTGCGCCGCCGAAGACGAGGCCGAGGAGGGCAGCCAGGCCGATCAGTTCGGGGATGTGGCGCGGCTCGGGGGCGGCGGGCAGCCCGGCGGGGATGCGCCTGGCCGCGCCGGGGGCGTCTACGTCGAAGCGTGCGCCCTGGACACGGAGCATATACTGGAGGGCCGCGTTGATCGTGCGCAGCCGGGATACGTCGCGGTCGCGGGCGTCACGTTCGGCACCAGCCTGCGTGACCGTTTTGGCGCAGGCGACCAGGGCGGCCTCGCGGGCGGGCAGACCAGCGCTAGTGCAGAGCGCGTCGAGGGTGGCGTTGCGCGTGTTGATCGCGAAGCGCCAGAGGTCGTAGCGCGACTCCAGGGCGCGGGCGAGGTCGAGTTGCTCTTCAAGAGGAAGGGTCGCCACATCACGTGAGGTCGAGACCGGCTCCAGTTCACGCGACATGGGGAATGCCTGGGTGCGGATGATCTCGCGCAGCAGCAGGTCGAAGGGGCCGGGCGCGGCGGTACGCTGGTCAAGCGAGAGCCAGAGTTCCCAGCCGAGCAGATTGCGCAGGATCTCGCGCCCACCGGCGGCGCGCACCTGACGGGCGAGTTCGGTGGCTCCCGCATTAGCCAGAGACTGAGCCTCGGCGGCGGTGGGGGCCACCCCACGCACCAGCACCGTACCCTGGGCGGCAGGGAGATACTGCACCAGGAAACTCGGCAGACCGAAGCGCAACTCGCGGCGGGCTAAGGCGTCCTGGCGCAGGGTCTCCAGGGCATCGCTCACCGCCACATCTAGCCCCGTGCGGCCAGGAGCCACCGGGCTATAAAGCCCACCGTAGCGCCCCAGGTCAAACTGCGTCTCAGCAGTGGCGTAGTAGATCACGGGCTGCGAGAGGACACGCGGCGCCGCCACGGCCAGGGCACCGATCACGCAGAGCAGCACCCAGAGCCAGGGAAGAAATGGTGAGTTGAGGATGGTGAAGATCGCATTGGACAACGCCCAATGGGTGTTGGTTTTTTTTACGGTATTAGGCATGTTTCAGATTGCAGATTTTAGATTGCGGATTTGCCGCAACAGGATGCGGTGCATTAGACAAGGTTCAAAATGGGTACATTCAGCGTAACAGTTCTGCGAAGATGCGTGAGGCGATGAGGCGATTAATCGCACCACACGTTCTTTGCGGCTTTGCGGCTTTGCGTGAGATCGCTGAACTGTAAAGCTGGATTGAAACATGCCTTAGCCCCAACAAGGCATGGATCATGCTCAGTTCTCAATGCTCATTTCAATTGATTGCCCCGCGCCCAGATCAATGGTGACCGTGTCTGCCTGAAGCGACAGGTCATCGGCGGCGATACGCACCCGGCTAGTGCCGGGGGGCAGTTGCAGGCTCAGACCAACCAAATCCGCCGGGCTCGGGTTGCTCACCTGGTAGTGCCCATCCGGCAGAGCTGTGATCTGTACCTGGGATACGGCGCGCTGCCAGGCGGCGATCTGGCTGAAGGGCGCCACCCAGACGGCGGGGTTCTCGGCGGCGCGGCGCACCACGCGCTGCCAGGCGGCGATCTGCTCGGGCGACGTGACCTCCTCGGTGTGCGCCCAGATGTCGATCATACCGCCCTGTGCGATGGCTCGCTTGATCTGACTCAGGGCCAGGTCGGCCCGCTCAGGTTTCAGGTAAAAGTCCGGGCATGCCAGGATGCGGCCCTCGCGGCCAGGCACCCAGCGGCAGCGCGAGTCGGCCACCAGGCCCGCGCTATCGAGCGGGAAGAGGTTGTATTGAGCCTGGTCGCTCAGGCGGGTCACCGCCACGATCCCGGCCTGCTCCAGCGTGTCCCAGTCGCTGTCGCTCAGCCCCGAACTGCTGCTCCAGGGGAAGGCGATGGCGTGGGCGGGCGGCACCCCGCGCTCGGCGGCAACCTCGTTCCAGGTCGTCAGATCGGCCTGCCATGTGGCGGCCCCCACATACCCGCCGAAAAAATGGCTAAACGTGTGGCTCTGGATCTCGTGGCCCGCGTCCAGCAGCCTCGATACCAGATCACCAAAATACCAGGCCGGGTCGGACTGCACCGTGCCGTAGGGGTCGTCGGCGAACCAGGGCGTCGTCGTCCAGCGCTCGGATGTCCAGCCGTTGGCCGTGGTCGCCCATGCGCTGAAGGTAGGATTATTCAGGAAGCTGCGCCGCTCGCGGTTGCCGAGCAAGAAGTTGTAGCCGGTGGCGAAGTAGGTGGCGCGCACGTGGGAGGGCTGGAAGATCGCCAGCGTATTCGTAATCCCCTCGCGCATCCGCAGCGCACGTTGCAGGTAATCCTGGTTGACGTTGGGGTCGTTCACTGAGCGCGAGTGAACCAGGCCGCCCATCGCGGTCTCCCAGTCGAAGGTAAAGGCCACGGCGGCCTTATGCCCGCCGGGCCAGGGCAGCACCTGAGGAAACAGCGGGGGCAGCGTGCGCTCCGGGAAGTCTGCCATCAGATCCGCGCCACCTGCGCGCACGTGCATCGCATCGAGATAGATCCGGTCGTCGGAGGTTGGCTCGATCCGCACGGCGAGGGCGGCGGCGTTGGGCGGGGAGGTGAAGCTGCCCCGGATCGGCGACCAATCGCGGGTAGCGGGCGTCCAGAGCCGCACTGGCTGCCAGGGGGACTCGTTGGCGAGCAACGCAGCCCCGGCGGCGTCGGCCCAGCGGAAGACCACGCGCACGCGGGTGGTCGAGTCAAGGGGCGAGTCACTCAGGGCGAAGCCGCTGAAGCAGTAGCGCTGACCAGGGACAACCGGCACAGGCGGAGTCTGGGCGTAGTTAGCGATGCCGATCAACTGGAGCGCCCGCCCGTTGCCGTCAAGGTCGAAGCCCTGGCCATCCACGGCGGGGCCGCGTAGCTGCACGCCGCCCGCCCCCCTGGCCCAGCCGACGGGCATGCCGGGGGTGTCACCAGAGTCGGCCAGCGTGGCGTTGGGGAGCAACTCGCCCGCAAGCAGCGGCACATAGGCACAGCGATCAACTCGCTGCCGTATAAAGATCAGCACGCCCAGAACGCCGACAAAAACCGAGAGGATCGTGGCAGCGAAGAGCAGTCGTCGTGGGAGCATCGATCACTACAGTAGGTGGAGTGGTATCAAAGCGCCACATTGTATCATACCTCAACCCTCACCTCCTTGCTCCAATACTTTTCACATAAGACATGGTTTCAAGTGCCAGGTTTCAGCTTTACAGTGTGGCGAGGAGGCGAGGAGGCGAGGAGGCGATGTGGCGATGTGGCGATGCTATCGCATCCTCGCGTCCTCGCGTCCTCGCCTCCTCGCGTCTCCGCCACACTGTAAAGCTGTTCTGAACCATGTCTAAGCCGATTTATGCCGACCTTGCCCCCTCACCCCCTGCCCCTCTCCCTCACGGGGAGAGGGGGCTGGGGGGTGAGGGGGGCAATAGCCTAACATTGCAACAGCCCTGCCCCGCGCCGCTCGTAGCTGCGGGCGATCTCGTGGGGCGAGACGCCAACAAGGTACTGGAGCCACAGCCAGAAGTCGTGGAGCAGTTGCTCGATCACCCCGTTCTCACGGAAGCGCCGTGCTGAGGTGACAACCTCGGCGGGTACCACGTGGATGTCCGTGAGCACACGGGCCAACTCAAAGAGGCGCACATCCTCAAAGAGTGGCCAGTCCGGGAAGCCGCCGATCCGCTCAAACAGGTCGCGCCTGATCACAATACCCTGGTCGCCGTAGCTGGTGAGCAGCGAGTCGTACCACATCAGGCGGGCGGCGATGTCGAGCAGCCCGTCGCGTGTGTCGAAGCTCAAGCGAAACTTGGCGACCTCAATGGTCGGATCGGCCAATAACGTGCGCAGGATACCGAACGCATCGGCGGGCAGCGCCGTGTCGGCGTGAAGAAAGACCAGCGTCTCGCCCGAGGCACGGGCGGCCCCCGCGTTACACTGCGGGCCACGTCCACGTGGGCCGCGCACCACCATCGCGCCCGCGCCCGCAGCCAGATCGACCGTGCGGTCGCTGCTGCCCCCGTCGGCGACAATCACCTCTACGTCAGGGTCAAGGGCGCGCACGGCGGCCACGCAGCCCGCGATCTCCGCCTCTTCGTTCAGGGCTGGGATGATCACACTGAAGCTTGTGACACTCCGCAGGGGTTGAAACCCCACGGCTTCTCGTGACTCGCTCATAGCGATACCTCACGAGCTACATGCGCTGTGTCGAGCGAACGACGGCGGAAATCCGCCGATACGTGTACCCCAGGTGCTCGCTCACTCAGTTTTACGCTCGCAGATCCTCCCGCGAGCAACTGGCAACTGATAGGTTGGAAAGGTGCTGACTCAGATCGCGTACGTGCGCCCTTGGTGTGCGTGCGAGCGGAGAACCAACAGAACAAGTGTATCATAGACCGTCCTTTTCTGCAAGCGGAAGCCATAAACGGCGTGTTCACTGTTCTGGCTAAAGCCAGCGAGAAACCCGCCTCACCGCTCGGTTAAAGCAAGGCGGCTTGCGGTATTGCCCAGGGCATGTGCAAAGTCGCCCTCCGGCCCTCACCCCCTGCCCCTCTCCCTCACGGGGAGAGGGGAGATTCCGCAGCAGGATGCCTCCGACTCCCCCTCTCCCGTTCAGGGAGAGGGGGCTGGGGGGTGAGGGCTGCCCGGCGATCACACGACTTTGCACATGCCCTGCGGTATTGCCACATTGTTCTTGTCATGATCCTTAAGGGGTGATATACTCAAGGACATTGAATATCAAGGGTTGTGAGAAACACCAGGACGGCGGCATGACCTCTGCCCATCACGAATCGTCAACCGGCCGAGCCACTGAGCGCATCCCCCTTGAGGAGATCGAGCGGGCGATCATGCAGATCAGCTGGCTCGCCCAGCGTCAGTTCATGCAACTTCTCGATGAGGATCGCTTCCGCATCACTCTGCCCCAATTTTACACCCTGATCTATCTCCAGCAGGCGGGTGAGGAGTGTAAGATGTCGGATCTGGCCGACGCGACCCACCAGTCCGCCGCATCACTTACGGGTGTTGTTGATCGTCTTGCCGAGAAACACCTCGTTGACCGCACCCGCCACGAACGTGACCGTCGCCAGGTCATGGTTGTGATTACCACACGCGGCGTCGAGCTGATCTCTGAGATCCGTCAGGCCCGCCGCGAGCAAATGCAGATGGCCCTCGGCCAGCTCAGCGAGCAGGAGATCGACATTTTTCTTCATATTCTCGACCAGGTACTGTCCGGTATGGTTCGTGTGATCGAGCGTGGTGAGGGTAGGCGGCTGGCGTGAGCATACAAATACATGATAAAAATACCGATGACCCTGGTCGTAGAAACGAGGATACATGTTCATGAGTGACGAGACAGACTATCTGGAGAGCGCCACTGCGCGGGAGGACAGCAGTATGCCACTTGACAATCTTGATGCCGAAGAGCGATGTCTACCGCTGGTGGTGCTGGGTGAGATGGTGATCATGCCACATATGACCATCCCGCTCCAGGTACCCCAGGGTAAATCGTACCGGGCGATGGAGCGCGCCTGGGACGAGGATCATGAGGTGCTGCTGATCTTTGTCCGCGAGGGTGAACTGGAGGGTTACAAGAGCAACCAGTCTCAGCAGTTGCCGCCCACTGGCGTGATCGCCCGCCTGGAGGAGTTCGCTAAGCTCCCCGATGGCACCGCCCGTGTGATCCTGGAGGGTTTGCACCGCGCTACGATCAAGAACGCCCTGCAGATCCAGCCCTTCTACCGCGTGAAGTGCCTGCCTGTCTATGACATCGACGAGGACGGGATGGAGATCCAGGCGCTGATGGACACGGTTAAGCAGCAGGTGGACGAGTTTGTCGATCACCTGGGCGAGGTGCCTCAGGAGGCGGTGCAGTTCGTTCACCGGATCGAACACCCCGGCCACCTGGCTGACATCGTGACCTGGGGGCCGGCCTTCGATTTCAAGGATCGCCTGGAGGTGCTCAACACCCTCGATCCGGTTGATCGGCTGCGCAAGGCGAACATGGTGCTGGCCCGCCAGTTGGAGTTGCTCAAGCTGCGCGCCAAGATCCAGCAGGATACCAAAGAGGTGCTTGACCAGAGCCAGCGCGAGTATTTCTTGCGCGAGCAAATGCGGGTCATTCGCCGCGAGCTTGGCGAGGATGATGATAGCGACGACCCAATCGACGAGCTGCGTCGTAAGGTGGCCGAGTTGGTCGCTCCCGATTATGTGAAGAGCCAGGCTCTCCACGAGATCAAGCGTCTGGCTCAGCAGGGCATGAATAGCCCTGAGGCTGGTGTGATCCGTACCTACGTTGACTGGATCCTCAACCTGCCGTGGGCCGAGGAGGAGCACGCTGAGATCAGCATCGCCGAGGCGCAGAAGGTGCTTAACGAGGATCACTTTGGCCTGGAGCGGGTCAAGGAGCGTATTCTGGAGTTCCTGGCTGTGCGTAAGCTGGCTGGCAACAAGATGCGCAGCCCGATCCTCTGCTTCGTCGGCCCTCCCGGCGTCGGTAAGACCAGCCTGGGCCGCAGTATTGCCCGCGCCCTCGACCGCCAGTTCATCCGCACCAGCCTCGGTGGTGTGCGTGACGAGGCTGAGATCCGTGGCCACCGCCGTACCTACATCGGGGCCATGCCCGGTCGGGTTATCCAGGGCATGAAGACGGTCAAGTCCAACAGCCCGGTGTACGTGCTTGATGAGGTGGACAAGGTCGGCACCGATTTCCGGGGCGACCCGACCTCGGCCCTGCTTGAGGTGCTCGACCCCGAGCAGAACAACACCTTTAGCGATCACTACCTGGAGATTCCCTTCGATCTGAGCAAGGTGATCTTCATCGCCACCGCCAACCAGTTGGAGCCTATCCCCAGCCCGCTGCGCGACCGCATGGAGATTATCGAGATTGGTGGCTACACCGAGGATGAGAAACTGGGCATCGCCCGTGGCTTCCTGGTGCCCAAGCAGCGCGAATTCCACGGTCTGAAGACCGGGCAACTGGAGATTACGGACGGTGCCGTTCTCAAGCTGGTGCGCGAGTACACCCGCGAGGCTGGTGTGCGTAACCTGGAGCGTGAACTGGCTACCCTCTGCCGCAAGGTGGCCCGCAAGGTGGCATCGGCTGGCGACCCCGGCGCCGAGATCGTCCTGGAAACCTATGTGATCGACACGGCCGACGTGCCGACCTACCTCGGCCCCGAGCGCTACAGCTTCGGCCTGGCCGAGGAGCACGACGAGGTTGGCGTGGCGACTGGCGTGGCCTGGACGAGTACCGGCGGCGACATCCTCAGCATTGAGGTGCTGCCGGTGAAGGGCAAGGGCGGACTGCTGCTCACCGGCCAGCTTGGCGATGTGATGAAGGAGAGCGCCCAGGCCGCCGTCTCCTATGTGCGCTCGAAGGCCGACCAGCTTGGCATCGACTCCAACTACTTCGAGGAGCATAACATCCACATCCACGTGCCCGAGGGCGCGGTTCCCAAGGACGGCCCCTCAGCGGGGATCACCCTCACCACCGCCCTGATCAGCGCGATGACGGGTCGCACCGTGCGCCGCGACGTAGCCATGACCGGCGAGGTGACGCTGCGCGGTAAGGTCCTCGGCATCGGTGGCCTCAAGGAGAAGACCCTGGCCGCCCACCGTGCGGGCATCCGCACCTTCATTCTGCCCAAGGAGAACGCCAAGGACATCGTCGAGTTGCCGGAGAAGGTGCGCCAGGATCTCACCCTGATCCCGGTTACGTCGATGGACGAGGTGCTTAGGGTCGCCCTGAACCCGGCTGTGGTGGTGGCCCCCCTGCCGATCACGCCGGTCGTGCCACCGGTGGTGGTTCACTGATAGTTCCCCGTTAGGCATGTTTCAAAATGGGCACATTCAGCGTGACAGTCTTGCGATGATGCGCCGAGGCGATGAGGCGCTCGTATCGCGTCCTCGCCTCATCGCCTCGGCGCTGAACTGTCACGCTAGATTGAAACATGCCTTAAGGCAAGGTTCGATCTCGCTTGATAGTGTGGCGACGAGGCGGTGACGCGACGAGACGATGATACTGGATGTCTAGGCGGATGCGCCGCCGGTGTAGGTCGTGTGGTGACGAGGCGATGACGCGACGAGACGATGATACGCTCGTCTCGCGTCATCGCCTCGTCGTGTATCATCGCCAATTCTCTTAATTAGACATGGTTCAGAACAGCGTGACAGTTTGGCGGAGACGCGAGGATGCGACGAGGCGATAGCATCGCCTC
>CAIRFY010000235.1 GCA_903877945.1 uncultured Oscillochloris sp.
AGAGGGGGAGTCGGAGGCATCCTGCTGCGGAATCTCCCCTCTCCCCGTGAGGGAGAGGGGCAGGGGGTGAGGGCCGGAGACATGCCCTGCGGATAAGGCCGCCTAAAGACTCGACTCCTCTTCACAACCCGGATAGGATTGCTGTAGGGGCGAGGCCGTAGAGACGCCCCGCCGGGGCGTCTCTACCCGCTCGCACCCGCGATGCGACGCGGTATAATACACCCACGCTGTTCGATCTATATAGGTGCGTTTTGAGAAATGCCTATGCACATGTTTCTCGGTGACTGGCTCCACCGGCGATCCCTGCTGACGCCGGACACGATCGCCCTGATCGACGCCGAGGCGGGCATGGCCCCGATGACGTACCGCGCATGGGACGAGGCCGCTGGTCGCACCGCGAACCTGCTGCGCAGCATGGACGTGCGACAAGGCGACCGCGTGGCTGTCCTGGCGATGAACTGTGTGGCCTACCTGGATGTTTGGTTTGCCTGCGCGAAGCTCGGGGCGATCATGCAACCGCTGAACTATCGGTTCACGCCGACCGAACTGTCCGCCCTGCTGGATGACGCGACGCCCACGGTGCTGATCTACGGCGCGGAGTACGCCGAGACCGTTGAGCAAATTAGGACACAGCCATCCTCGGTGCAGCACTGGATTGCGCTGTCGGCCCCCAGCCTCTCGCCCCCGGCATCCCGCCTGTTCTCCGAGCGCGATCAATTCCCGACGGAGATCACGCCCGTGGAACTGAGCTGGGACGATCCCTGGGTGATCTGCTACACCGGCGGCACCACCGGCACGCCCAAGGGAGCCGTGCTGACCCACGGGAACATCGGGGCCAACGCCGTGAACACGGTAACCGGCTGGGGTCTGACGCCCAATGACGTGGCGGTGTTGAACGCGCCGCTCTTCCACACCGGCGGCATCAACGTCTTTACCGCGCCCCTGGTGCTGATCGGTGGCTGCTCGATTGTCTGCAAAGGATTCGATGTCGATCAGGTTTTCGATCTGATCGAAAACGCCGGAGTGACGCTCTACTTCGGCGTGCCGACGACCTACAACGCCATCCAGCACCACCCGCGCTGGGAGCAGGCCGACTTTTCCAGGCTGAAGCTGGTGATCAGCGGCGGTGCGCCTTGCCCGCAGCCGATCTTCCAGGCGTTCTGGCAGCGCGGGGTTGATTTTAAGACTGGCTACGGGCTGACGGAGGCCGGGCCGAACACCTTCTGCCTGCCCGCCGCCGACGTGCAGCGCAAGCCGGGTGCGGTGGGTTTCCCGCTCTTCTATGTCGATCTCAAGTTGATCGATGCGGTCGGTCGCGAGCTTGGCCCCGGCGAAATCGGCCAGTTGCTCATTCGCGGGCCGCACGTGTGCGCGGGCTACTGGGGTCGCCCCGAGGAGACGGCGCGGGCCATCGTCGGCGGCTGGCTACACACCGGCGACCTGGCCGTGCGCGATGCCGAGGGCTACTACACCATCGTCGGACGCCTGAAGGATGTGATCATCTCCGGCGGCGAGAACATCTACCCCGCCGAAGTCGAGAGTGTGCTGTCCAGCCACCCCGCCATAGCCGAGGTGGCCCTGATCACCGCCCCCGACCCGCACTGGGGCGAGGTGGGCTGGGCTGTGGCCGTACCTCGACCCGGCCAGCAGATCAACCCCGCCGATGTCCTGGCCTTCGCTGGGGAGCGCCTAGCTCGCTACAAGCTGCCTAAGCAGGTGATTATCGCTGACCACCTGCCCAAGACCGCCGCTGGCAAACTGGACAAGCAGGCTCTGGTGCGCGTGCATGTAAAGTAGGCGATACCCTGAGCAGACAGCTACCCTCATGCAACATCGTTGTTCACTTCGTATGACACGCGCTACTTTGTTGTTATTTGGCCAATACCGCATCTGCGTAGCGTGTCTACGCAGATCACCACCTCATTACGTCTATTTCTCGCTATGTGTCACACATCCACGATGGCTCAAGATCCTGCCCGCACCAACTGAATCTTCCAACCAGCGGGCCAGATCTCGATCTGATGCATAGAATCTACACGCCACATCTGAACCTGCTCGCGCCAATTTGGCCCAGAGTTAACCAGTAAGGTTGTCTGATATTGCCACACGCCCCAGCCAAGTGCGACGGTCAAGAGCGCTGTGAGGAGGAGACTTGGCCAGTGAAGTTTGTGCTTGTGGAGCGCAAGCGGAGTCGGGAGATGCGCCAGCATAACCAAAAGCAGAATCGCATTTGGTGCATAAAAGTAGCGCTGCCCAACCCCCGGATAGACTAACTCGAACTTGTCAGGATTCAGCGAGCCAAAGATCGACAGGATCATGAGACTGAGATAACTCCCGATGAGCGTGAGTTGCTCGTGTCGCTGTAGGCGCATTGAAGCACGGAGGAGTAGCAGAAAGAACAATTCGACGCCTAGAATTGCGCTACACAGAAGGGTGAAACGGATTGGGTCGAGGGTTCGCACGGCGGTAATAACCGTAAAAAAACCACGTGTGTGCTCTAGACCAACAACGATCAGGCCCAGGCTCTGGGTCCACATGATCGCGACCAAGGTTTGCCATTCCAGCGGAGTCCAGCGCGTCGCCACAGAGGCCCCAGGTTCGGCTGCAGATTGAAGGAGGATGAATATGTGGAGGCATGCACAACCAGTTAGGATAGACATCTGCACCACACGCTCTCGTGTGTGCTCGGCCAGAGCTTTGATGAGGAAAAGCGGGGTCAGCACGCAAGCAGCAACCCCCGTAAGCCCAGCCAATCCCAATCCGCCCCGATAGGCCCATATGGCGGAACGACTAATCGCCGGCTTGGTATGCAAGATCAAAAAAGTGATCAGCGCAAAAATAAACTGGCTGTTAATGGTATTAAGCCAAACTTCGCCACTCAGCGGCGCAAACAGGATCAGCAGCACTCCGCCAAGTTTTCGGCCTGGGGTTGACCATAGTGTAGATGTTCCCCAGAGCATAATGGCAAACACACTCAGTTGTACGCTGAGTGCTAGCACGGTGGTGACGAGTGGAACCTGTTCAATCGCTACAAAATTAGCGGCGATGGTCGTAGACACATTCGGCCAAAGGGCAAAGTAGCCCCGTTGAATGTTGACAAACCCTCGATACCAGGCCGGACTGTTAGCAAAATAATACGCATACGTGAAATAGCGGGTGCCTTCTTCGGCCCACAAGCGTGGTGCAAGCAATAGCCCAGGTGCACGCCCCACAATCAGGCCAAAACAACCCACGAAGGCCGCTAGTCGCCAACTCAAAAGGTGCGAACGTTTCATCAATACCTTGTATCCTCTCCCAATACTTTCGCCAAATTTCGGGATGTTGGAGCGACAGGTACCGCATCACGAAGACGAGGCGCGAGTTCCTGACGGGACGCGGACGCATTGCGGGGTTATCCTCCCGCCGGTGTTCCGCTCTGACGATTAGGAAGGGTTTTGTGGTGCTGCCCCCGCCGCTGAGTGGTGGAGCGAATGTTCGCGTGGCTGACCCCGTACCCCCGCTTGTGTTGGGAATACGAGGTGCTGCCCGCCCGCAGCGAGGCGATGATCTATGCTTGCGATGACCCGGTTGATGGTGCGATGGCTGGCAGCCTGATCCTTTTCAGACAACTTCTCAGAGATCTTGGTCAGGGGCATCTCAACTTCGATGATGCGGCGGTCGTTGGGAGGGGCCATAGGGAATGGTCTTTATCTTGTCGGATACGGGCGTGCATCCTCGACCTGCGGGCGTGCATCCTCGACCTGCGGGCGTGCATCCTCGA
>CAIRFY010000236.1 GCA_903877945.1 uncultured Oscillochloris sp.
TCCAGTCGAGGATGCTGGTATCCTGTACGGCCAGCACCAGCGGCACGGCCTGCATGCGCCGCTGGGTCGAGGCAACGTGACTGGCCAGCATGGCCTCGGCGCAAATGTAGTCGTTATCGAAGAAGCGATAGGCCGCCTTCAAGGTGGCCGGGTCGTCAGCCGCCTGCGGCAAGGAGGCGTGCGGTTGCGCGCCCAGCACGCTGGCCAACTGCACCAAGCGCGCCGTGCGACGCACGTCACCCAGCTCCGCTTCTCCGAACTCCTCCTCCGCCCAGGTGGCATGTGCGCCCATTGCGTGTGTCCTTTCGTCGTCCCACAGGCCCAGCCATTCGCCAGCCCGTCCCCCTATCGTACCATCTCTCACGCCAGCATAAACGTTCTGGGTAAAGATATGCGCGTGCGGGGGGGCTAGGGGGGGTGATCGGCGGGAGCCTTTCTGCGAAGATATTTACAACTGTAGTACTAAGCCCATGCCTATGACAGAGCATATTGGCCGAGTCCTGGTCGTCGATGACGATCCAGACACGGATCTCTGCGCACAGACGCTCCGCCGCGCTGGATTCAGTGTTGAGTCAATCGGGAGCGCCCGTGCGGCCTTGGCCTGTCTCCGCGAGTCCTCGTTTGACCTTGTGCTGCTGGATATGGTCGGGCCTGAACAGGGCGAGATCGCGCTTCTGGCACAGATCCGCGCTCACGACTCGAACGTGCCGGTGCTGCTGGTGAGCGGCGTAGCCACGGTGGAGCAGGTGTCCAGCGCGATGCGGCTTGGTCTCCAGGGTCTTATCTTGAAGCCAGTCCAGCCTGATGATCTGTGTGCCGTGGCCGTCGAGATTGTGGAAAAGCGGCGCGCGACGCGGGCGCGTGAGCGGGGGGCGGCGCTACGCCCACTGCTTCAGGTGAGTCAGCGCCTTCATTCTGAGCTTGACCTCTCGCGGCTCCAGGATCTGATTATTGAGATAGTGCGCAGCGAACTGGATGCCGACCGCGCCTCGCTGATGCTGCTCGATGAGGAGGGCAAAAGCCTGCACGTTGCGGCCTGCTCGGGGTTGCCTCCCAGCGTGACGGTGGGGTATCACGTGCCAGTGATGCGGAGTTTGGCCGGGTGGGTTGCCACTCACCGCACCCCGCTCAGTATTGACGCACACGGCCAGATCTCCCCGCCAAACGCAGATCTCTGCGGGGTACTCTTTGAGGGCGAAATGACAGCGTCGCTTGCGGTGCCGGTGTTCGCCGGTGACCATGTACTCGGTGTGTTGAACGCTGCCAAGGTGCGCTCCGGGGTGTCCTTTAGTGTGGCCGACCAAGATTTGCTGCTGCTGCTTGCAGGTCAAGCGGCCACGGCGATCACGAACGCACGCCTCTATAGCCAGGTGGCCCAATCGGAGGAGCGCTACCGTACCCTGCTCCAACACGCCAACGATGCGGTGCTGCTGCTTGATGCGAACGGGCACACTATTCTGGAGGTGAACCTGGCCCTTGAGCAGATCAGCGGCTACCGCCGCCACGAGATCCTCGCCATGCGCCCGGTTGACCTGCTGCCCGATGTGGATAGCCTGGCCCAGAGTGCCCACAATGGGGCGATCAACGGCCACGGCCCCGGCGACTCTCAGGAGATCGAGACGGTACTCCAGACGCGCTGGGGGCAGTCGGCGCAGGTGGCGGTGAGTGTGAGCCTGGTGCCCTACGCGGGCCAGCGGCTGTTGCTGGTGATCGCCCGCGATATGAGCGAGCGCCAACGCATCGCTCGCCAGATGCTCCAGACGGAGAAGTTGGCCGCCCTCGGTCGGCTCTCTGCCTCGATGGCCCACGAAATCAACAATCCACTCCAGGCCATTCATAACGCGGTTCACCTGATGCTGAGCCGACCGCTTCCCGAGGAGAAGCGGCGACGCTATCTGGAGATGACCCGCGAGGAGATCGACCGGCTGATCAGCATTGTGCAGCGTATCCTTGACTTCTATCGACCAACCCGTGATGGTATGCGCCCGGTGAATCTGGGCGACATTGTCGATACGGTGCTGGCGCTTACCGCTAACCAACTCCACGAACACAGCATCCACATGCTTCGGGAGGAGCGCGTCGCGTTGCCACGAGTCTTCGCAGTGAGCAGCCACATCAAGCAGGTCTGCCTGAGCCTGATCTTCAACGCGATTGAGGCCATGCCCGACGGCGGCGATCTGCGGGTAGGGGTCTACCTTGCGGCAGAGGGGAGTGAGGTGAACGCGGACGGATTTACCGTGGTGGCGGGCGGGCATACCGCCAACCCGATGATCGGGCCGACGGTGGTGGTAGAGATTGGCGACACCGGATCGGGCATCTCCTCGCAGGATCTGCCTAAAATCTTCGAGCCCTTCTACACGACGCGGGTGAAGGGCACCGGCCTGAGCCTGGCCCTGAGCTACAGCATCATCGAACAGCACCACGGAGAAATGGCGGTGCGCTCCGCGCTGGGCCAGGGCACCACATTTCGCATTCGGCTGCCCGTGGCCCGGTAAGAGCTACCTCATTGCATCCCGTGGCGTCACGGCTCTCGTCTCCCCTCACTCGCCCTCGGGAATGTTGCCGGTGCGCTCATAGTCGCAGAGGGCGAGGATAGCGCGATCAAGGCTGAAGTAGTAGATCTCGGCATCCCAGCGGTCGGTGCGCGTATTCAAGCTGCACAAGATCTCGATCTCGATCCCACCGTCATCGGCCCTATGCGCCGACGTTATCCACAGGGGAACGCAGCGTAGCGTGTCGCCTCTACGCAGCGCCCTGCAAAACAGATCGGCACCATCCTTGCTCAAGATCTGGCCGGGCTCCATCTCAATGGTTGTGCTGCCCGCCATTCCCGGCTCCTTCCCCGCTAGGTACGTGATACGCGCTACATACCGTGTAATTATAGCGCACATCCACCGGCCACGTGATATAGACGATCTGGCACAACTCCCCGGTGGGCGACGGGTGCATCTCCACGTTTGACACAAGCTAGTCGCTTCTGTACAATCACTGTGCAGATGGTTGTTCAGTGACGGGGGCGTACGACGCGCCGCTGCCAGCGGGTGTTTCGAACCGGCTGCGGCCGCCGAGTGTTTTAGATTGTCTTTTTTCTGGGGCTGCGGCCACCAGCGATGCTGAAGGAGCTAGAGATGCCAGCGCAGGCAACTGAACCCGTGGTGAAGCTGGTGGCGGCGATCAGTCCGAGCCCGAATGGCCTGAGTAGCATCGGCGAGGGTCGTCGACGCGTGGTGCTGGAGCGGCTCCAGCCCGAGATCGACGCTGGGCGCTACGCGATTAAGCGCACCCCCGGTGAGCCGGTGCTGGTGGAGGTGGACGCCTTCGCCGACGGCCACGATATCCTCGGTGCCGTGGTACGCTACCGCCACGAGGGCGATCCCGCCTGGTCGGAGTCACCGATGAAGTCGCTGATCAACGACCGCTGGATCGGTACCTTCACTGTGGGTGATGTTGGGCGCTACACGTATACGGTGCAGGCGTGGGTCGATCACTTTAAGACGTGGGATCACCAGCTTCATCGGCGCATTGAGGCCGGTCAGGATGTGCGTGTCGATCTGCTGATCGGAGCCGACATGATCGCCGATACCGCCGCCCACGCTCCGTACGACGCGGCGATGCGTCTGCGCTCCTACGAGGCCGCTCTGCGCGCTGGCGATCTGTCGGCTGCCTTCGCCCCCGCCTTGACCGAACTGATGTCTGCTCACGCCCCGCGTCACTACGCCACGACCTACGAGCGTGAGTTGACGGTGGTGGTGGATCCGGCCCTGGCCCGCTTCTCTAGCTGGTACGAGATTTTCCCGCGCTCAGCCTCGCCCGATCCCGGTCGCCACGGTACCTTCCGCGATGTGATCAACCGCCTGCCCTATGTGGCCGATCTTGGCTTCGATGTCCTCTACCTGACGCCCATCCACCCAATCGGCACCACCTTCCGCAAGGGCAAGGATAACACGCCCACGGCGCAGCCCGACGAGCCCGGCAGCCCCTACGCGATTGGCTCGGCTGAGGGTGGCCACCTCGCCCTGCACCCCGAGTTGGGCAGCTTGGACGACTTCCGCGAACTGGTGCGCGTGGCCCGCGAGCAGTACGGCATCGAGATCGCCCTGGATAACGCCTTCCAGTGTTCGCCCGACCACCCCTACGTCACCGAGCACCCCGAGTGGTTCCGCGCTCGTCCCGACGGCACGATCCAGTACGCCGAGAACCCGCCCAAGAAGTACCAGGACATCTACCCCTTCGACTTTGAGACGGAGAACTGGCAGGAACTCTGGCACGAGCTGAAGCACTACTTTGATTACTGGATTGCCCAGGGCGTGAAGATCTACCGTGTGGATAACCCGCACAC
This sequence comes from uncultured Oscillochloris sp., assembly GCA_903877945.1. GTDB lineage: Bacteria > Chloroflexota > Chloroflexia > Chloroflexales > Chloroflexaceae > Oscillochloris. The sequence goes on from CAIRFY010000236.1 coordinate 4,340, forward strand.
CAAGAGTTTGCGCTTCTGGGAGTGGTGCATCGACGCGATCAAGGCTGAACACCCCGAGGTGATCTTCCTCTCGGAGTCGTTCACCCGGCCTAAGGTGATGTATGGCCTGGCTAAGCTCGGTTTTAACCAGAGCTATACCTACTTCACCTGGCGCACCAGCAAGTGGGAGCTGACTCAGTACATGATCGAACTGACCCAGAGCGAGGTCAAGGAGTTTTTTCGGCCAAATTTCTGGCCGAACACCCACGACATTCTGACGCCGCAGTTCTACGCCGGCCACCGTGGCACGTTCTACGCCCGCGCCGCCCTGGCCGCTACCCTCGCCGCAAACTGGGGCATGTACGGCCCGGCCTACGAACTGCTTGAGCATATGCCGGTGCATGGCCGCGAGGAGTACCGCAATAACGAGAAGTACGAGCAGCGCACCTGGAACCTCGACGACCCGCGCAGCATCCGCAGCTTCATCGTTCAGCTCAACCGCGCCCGCCGCGAGAACAAGGCTCTCCAGTTTAATGAGAGTATCCGCTTCCACCGCGTCGAGAATAACTATATCGAGAACGAGCAGATCATCGCGTACAGCAAGCATAGCCCTGACCTGAGCAATATCGTGCTGGTGGTGATCAACCTTGACCCGCTGAACACCCAGGCTGGCTGGGTTGATCTACCCCTGGGCGCCTGGGGTCTCAGCGGCCCGGTTCAGGTTCACGACCAGATCCGTGACATCCGCTATATCTGGAGCGAGGGCTTTAATTACGTGGAACTGAACCCCTACGCGATGCCGGTGCATGTTTTTCGCATCCGTCGGCGTATGCGCGATGAGCGCGGCTTTGAGTTCTACTCGTGATGGGATAAGGGAATAGGGCAATCCCCTTGTTCCCTCGCTCTGAATAGAAAAAAGCTTAATGGTCATAAAAAAGTACCCTCAGATTTTTGCCGACGACCCGCTCTGGTACAAAGACGCCGTCATCTACGAGGTTCATGTTCGTGCGTTCTGCGACAGTGACGGCGATGGGATCGGCGATATAAAGGGTCTGATCAGCAAGCTCGATTACCTCCAGGATCTCGGCGTTACGGCGATTTGGGTGCTGCCCTTCTACCCCTCGCCCCTGCGTGATGATGGCTACGACATTGCTGACTATAACGATGTCAACCCGACCTATGGCACCATCCAGGATGTGCGGACACTCATCCACGAGGCCCACCGCCGCAGCCTGCGCGTGATCACCGAACTGGTCTGTAACCACACCTCCGACCAGCACGCCTGGTTCCAGCGCGCCCGCCAGGCGAAGCCCGGTAGCAGCCACCGCGACTTCTACGTTTGGTCGGATACGCCCGAGAAGTATCAAGAAGCCCGGATTATCTTCAAGGATTTCGAGCGCAGCAACTGGACGTGGGATCCGGTCGCCGGGGCGTACTATTGGCACCGCTTCTACAGCCACCAGCCCGACCTGAACTTCGAGAATCCGGCTGTGCATAAGGCGATGTTTCGGGCTATGGAGTTCTGGCTGGATATGGGCGTGGACGGGATGCGCCTCGATGCCATCCCCTACCTCTACGAGGCCGAGGGCACCAACTGCGAGAACCTGCCGGCCACCCACGAGTTCCTCAAGCACCTGCGCCGCCGGATGGACGCCACCTACCCCGGACGCATGTTTCTGGCTGAGGCTAACCAGTGGCCTGAGGATCTGGTGGCCTACTTCGGCGATGGCGACGAGTGCCACGTGGCCTTCCACTTCTCGGTGATGCCGCGCCTGTATATGGCGGTCTATCAGGAGGATCGCTTCCCGATCATCGAGATTATGCGCCAGACGCCCGCTATCCCGGCGAACTGCCAGTGGGCGATCTTCCTGCGTAACCACGATGAGTTGACCCTGGAGATGGTCACGGAGGAGGAGCGCGATTATATGTACCGGGTCTACGCCAAGGACCCGCAGGCGCGCATTAACCTGGGCATCCGCCGCAGGCTGGCTCCGCTGCTTGGCAACCACCGCCGCAGGATCGAACTGATGAACGGCCTGCTCTTTTCGCTGCCCGGCACCCCGGTACTCTACTACGGCGATGAGATCGGCATGGGCGATAACATTTACCTGGGCGACCGCAACGGCGTGCGGACGCCGATGCAGTGGACGGGCGAGCGCAACGCGGGTTTCTCGAAGGCCAACCCGCAGCGGCTCTACCTGCCCCCGATCACCGACCCCGAGTACCACTACGAGATGGTGAATGTGGAGAACCAGAGCGCCAATCAGCACTCGCTGCTCTGGTGGATGAAGCGTCTGATCGCCCTGCGCAAGCGCTACCACGCCTTTGGACGCGGTAGCCTGGAGTTCCTCCAGCCCGAGAACCGTAAGGTGCTCTGCTTCCTGCGCCGCCACGCGGGCGAGACGATCTTGGTGGTGGCTAACCTCTCGCGCTTCGCCCAGGCCGTCGAGCTCGATATGGCTGAGTTCAAGGGCATGATGTTGGTGGAACTCTTCGGCCAGGTTGAGTTCCCGCCCATCAGTGAGCGCCCCTACCTGATCACTCTCGGGCCGCACTCGTTCTACTGGTTCCACCTTGCCCCCCAGCGAATTGAGGGCGTGTTGCTGAACGCCCCCGTTAGCGGCGAACCGTCCTTGATGACGATCCACGCCGCACACTGGGACGCGATCTTCTACGATGGCCGCCAGTCCCGTTTGGAGCAGGTTCTGCCCGACTTCATGCGCCTGCGGCGCTGGTTTGGGGCCAAAGCCCGCACAATAAAGAGCGTCAGTATCATCGACACAATCATCCTGCCACTCCCGGATGATGCGGGCATCGCCTACCTGGCTCTGGCCCAGGTGCAGTACACCGAGGGAAATGCCGAGACCTACCTGCTGCCGATTGCCTACGCTGATGGCGAGCGTGCCCAGCAGTTGCTCACCGACTCTCGCCACGTGGTGATCGCCCGCCTGCGCGTGGGCGATGACAGCAATCCCGGTGTACTCTACGACCCGTTGGTGGATCGGGTGTTCTGCCTGGCCCTGCGCGATCTGATCGTGGACCATCGTCGCCTGCATAGTGAGCGTGGCGGCGAGTTGGTGGGTACGCCGACGAAGGCTCTGCGCGGCCTGCTTAGTGGCATGAGCGACGCCAGCCTTGAGCCGCAGCCCATCCGCACGGAGCAGAGCAATTCTTCGATCACCTTCGGTAGCCACCTGATTATGAAGCTCTTCCGCAAGATCGACAGCGGGCTGAATCCTGACCTGGAGATCGGGCGCTTTCTCACCGACGAGCGCGACTTCCCCCATACACCGCCGGTGGGCGGCAGTATCGAGTACACCCGCAGCGGCGAGGAACCCCTGACCCTGGCTGTCCTCCAGGGCTTTGTGCCGAATGAGGGCGATGCCTGGAGCTACACGCTCGACATCCTGCGTAGCTACTTCGACACGGTGCTGGCCCGCCCCGAGCTGGATCCGCCAGATACCCCAGGCACCCTAGTTGCCCTGCTGGATGCGTCGGGCGCAGATGAGTCGGCCCTGGCTGGCGAGTTGGTGGCGAGCTATCTGGAGCGTGCGCGCCTGCTTGGCCAGCGCACTGCCGAACTGCACCTGGCCTTGGCCAGCGGCACTGGTTCGGATTTCGCCCCTGAGCCGTTCTCACAGCTCTACCAGCGATCAATCTACCAGGGCATGCGTACCCTCACCGTGCAGACCTTCGATGGCCTGCGCACGCTGCTGCCAACCCTGCCCGAGAGCGTCCGTACCGAGGCCAAGGCCGCCCTGGACAGCGAGGACGCCCTGCTAACGCGCTTCCAGCGCATTGTCGGCGCAAAGATCGTGGCGTCACGCACCCGCGTTCACGGCGACTACCATCTTGGGCAGGTACTCTTCACCGGCACGGACTTCATGATTATCGACTTGGAGGGCGAGCCCATGCGCCCGATCAGCGAGCGACGGATCAAACGCTCGCCCCTACGCGATGTGGCCGGTATGCTGCGCTCGTTCCAGTATGCCGCCTACTCCAGTTCCTTCAGCCATACCGGCGACATGGCGGTGACGGAAGAGGATGCCGCCCGCCTGCGCCGCTGGGCCGACTTCTGGTGCTTCTGGGTCAGCGCGGCCTACCTTGGCAGCTATATCAAACACGCGGGCGAGGCTTCCTTCATGCCCGCCGCCCGCGCCGACCTGGAGACACTCCTGGAAGTCTATGTCCTAGAGAAGACCGTCTACGAGCTCGGCTACGAGATGAACAACCGCCCGACCTGGATGAGCCTCCCGCTCAGCGGGATCTTGCGCCAGGCGTCTGGATCGCGATAGACGCGACTTTAAAAGGAATCTGTATGACCAACGAGACACCCAAGAAACCCCGGGCCAGCCGGTCGAAGAAAGCCGTTGCTGAGCAGGCCCCGCCCGAGGTTATTGTCGAGACAACCGAAGCAACCGAGTCTTCGCTGATCGAGGTGACTGAGTCCTCGGTAGCGGTGGTGACCGCTCCGCCCGCCGTCAACGTCTTCCTCACCGACGCCGACATCTACCTGTTTGGTGAGGGTACCCACTACCGGCTCTACGAGAAACTGGGTGCCCACCCCACCGAGGTTGACGGCACGCCCGGCACGTACTTCGCCGTCTGGGCACCCAATGCGGAGTATGTGGCTGTGGTCGGCGAGTGGAACGACTGGGATCCCGGCCCCAACCCGCTGAAGATCCGCAGTAACTCAGGAATCTGGGAGGTATTCATCCCCGGCATCGGCAAGGGTGCCGCCTATAAGTTCCACATCGCCTCGCGCTACCACGGCTACCGCGAGGATAAGACCGATCCCTTCGGCAGTTACTTTGAGGAAGCCCCGCGCACGGCGGCGGTCGTCTGGGATCGTGATTACGACTGGAACGATGGCGACTGGATGGCGAATCGCGGCCAGCGTCAGAATATCCACGCGCCCATAGCGATCTACGAGATGCACTTTGGCTCGTGGATGCGCGACCCTGCGAACCCAGATCGCCTCCTGAGCTACCGCGAGATTGCCCCACTCCTGGCTGACCACATGAAGACGTGCGGCTTCACCCACATCGAGCTGATGCCCGTCACTGAACACCCCTTCTACGGCTCGTGGGGCTACCAGGCCACCGGCTTTTTTGCGCCCACGAGCCGCTGTGGCACGCCCCAGGATTTCATGTTCTTTGTCGAACACCTGCACCAGCATGGCATCGGCATCATCCTCGACTGGGTGCCCTCCCACTTCCCCACCGATGGCCACGGCCTGGCCTACTTCGACGGTACGCACCTGTATGAGCACGCCGACCCGCGCAAGGGCTTCCACCCCGACTGGGGTAGCTATATCTTCAACTACGGGCGCAATGAGGTGCGCAGCTTCCTGATCAGTTCGGCGATCTGCTGGCTGGATAAGTTCCACATCGACGGCCTGCGCGTAGACGCCGTAGCCAGCATGCTCTATCTCGACTACTCGCGCAAGCATGGCGAGTGGATCCCCAATGAGTACGGCGGCAACGAGAACATCGACGCGATCACTTTTCTGCGCCAATTCAACTCTGAGGTCTACAAGAGTTTCCCCGACGTGCAGACCATCGCCGAGGAGAGCACCGCCTGGCCGATGGTCTCGCGCCCGGCGTACGTGGGCGGCCTGGGCTTCGGCTTCAAGTGGGACATGGGCTGGATGCACGACACGCTCCAGTACATGCGCCGCGAAGGCATCTTCCGGCGTTTTCACCACAACGAACTGACCTTCCGTGGGCTTTACATGTTCACTGAAAACTACATGCTCTCGCTCTCGCACGACGAGGTCGTACACGGCAAGGGCTCGCTGATGGA
>CAIRFY010000237.1 GCA_903877945.1 uncultured Oscillochloris sp.
ATCGGGAAAGCGCAGGTAGCTAATTACCCCCGGTGGCAGAGCGGGGCCGTTGCCCGCATCAACTGGACGGGCCGCAGCAACAATCGGTGGCAGGGCCAGACTAGCGCGGCGATCCATTTCGCTGGCACTCTTCCAGACTTGGAGGGCCGCACTGGAGAGATCAACATCCTCGTCGCCATCATCTTCCAGTACGCTCTCACGTTCGGTATAAAGATCGCGGAGTTTATGCGCGGCCTCCTCACCAAAGAAGGTTTCATCTGAACCAACCACCTCCTGATTATCCTGAAGGCGTTGGGAGAGCCGCGTGCGCAGACCAATAATGCGCTCAACGCCAGCGGCGGGCATAAACGAGTACGCCTCAATCGTATCTGCCTGCTGACCAATTCGGTCAACCCGACCAGCGCGCTGGATGAGGCGGATGATCGCCCAGGGCAGATCGAAGTTGATCACAATATGGGCATCTTGCAGGTTCTGTCCTTCACCCAAAACATCCGTCGCAATCAACACGCGCAGTTCGGTTTCACCAGTGCGCAGACCCGCATTACTCTGCGGGCTAAAGCGACGGGCGAGAGCGGTAGGATGATACGACTGGCCGGTCGCCACCGCCAGATCTGTCACCCCACGGATACGAAGTTGCTCGCCCACATAGAGCGCCGTATCGGCAAACTGCGTAAAAATCAGCGCCTTATCTGTAGGATGCGTCTCGCACAAGAGCTTCACCAACTCAGCAAGTTTCGCATCGCGCTCCGGCAACCAGCGTCCTGTGCGTTGCACAAGCTCCGCAAGGGCACGAGCATCAGCGCGCAGCGTGCGCTTGAGGCTGGCCTGAAAAAACTGCGAGTCGAGCCACGTAAAGCGGCGCTGAAAGCGTGTCGCGTAGGTAGCGTAAACCTGAGCGGCGCGGGTCGCATAAACAGCAAGTGCGGCATCGGGATCAGGTATACCCGCATCGAGAGATTGCAGTTCTGTATCTACCTGCGCATCGTCGGCGACATCATCATTCGCAGGAATCTCATCATCACCGTCATTGATCGCCGCATCGAGCATCGCCACATCCTGGGTACCAATCGGCACCGGCCTGCCATTCTCCAGCGCATAGAGCGTGATCATATTGCGCAGAATATGGCGCTCCAGCGAGATCAAGAAACTGTGACCGCTCGACTCCAAACGCTTAAAGAGATTCGTGCGACTAAAGCCGATCAAGCGTCGCCCCGCCCGCGCCAGATTATCGAGCAGCGCACGCTCCGCTGCCGACGCCCGACGAGCGGCGGTCTGATTAACATAGGCAGCCAACTCATAACGCGGCAGATTGAGATTCTCCAGCACCTGCACAACATGCGTATGATAGAGTCGGGCATACTGGTCGGTGGGCGACGTATCATCAAGGGCAAAGCTGAGGGTACGGGGCTGACGTTTGGGGAAATAGGCCGGTGTGCCATTGAGCAGCACAAAGTAACGCTGGCGATCCGCGTCGAAAGTGGCATACGTGCGCGTGATGAACTGACGGGTACGGCGCACCATAAAGAGGCGCATGAGATCACGCCAATCATCCGGGTAGGTACTCTGCTCAAACGCACGCAGCGAGCGTGGCGAGGCATTAAAGGTGGCCCGGAAATCGGCCTCATTCTTGCCAGAGGCAGCATAATCCTGAAAGAACAACTCAGGCCGAATGCGGATGTCGCTCTGCTCATCAAGAAACAGGCGCACCTGATTACTCAGATCGGTGAACTGCTTGTTATAGGGCGTTGCCGTCAGCAGCATCACCCGCGAATCATTGCGCAGAATATAATCGCGCACGGCAGCATAGCGTTGACCCTCGCGGTTACGCAGGTTATGGCTCTCATCAATAATCACCAGCGTATAACGGGGCAAGTGCGGCAACTGCTCAATCACGCGCCCGAGGGAAAGTACCGCCCCCGATACCCGATACTGACCGAAATACCACTGCCACATCTCAACCAGCTTGGGGGGACAGAGCACCAGGGTATTACTATTCTCAATGAGCTGAAAGATACGAGCCACCGCCGTCGCAATCAACGTCTTCCCCAACCCCACCACATCACCGAGCAGGACACCCTTACGGCGCTGAAGATAACGCGCCGCCAGGGCCACCGCCTCAACCTGAAAGGGAAGCAGGATAGTGAGAAGATCAGGCGGCACCGTAAACTCGCGGGAACCCTCGCGGGCATCCTGCGAGAGATGAAAGGCCATTTTGAGGTACACGTGATAGGGCTTAACCAGCTTCTCACTCACCCAACTCGTCTCGATCAACTCCGCAAGCTCCCGCGAAATATCGAAACTCTGGGGATCATCCCAGCGATCCTCAAACCACGTCTGGAGCTTACGGGTTGCATCCTGATCAACCACATCCACATTCAGCTCACCCTGCCCCTGGAGACCAGAGAAAGTCAGGTTACTACTCCCCACGAACCCAACCAACGGCGTAACCGGATCGGTGCGCTCCACAAGGTAGAGCTTCGCGTGCAACTGATGGCGAAGGAAGAGCCTCACGCGCACCTTCTTAGCCCGCAACTGAGCAGCCAACGTGCGCAGCGTCGTCTCCGCAGATGCGTTGGGAACACCAAACTCGATCTGCTCCTTAAAACTCTTAGCCGCAGCATGGCGTAGCCGAACCATCGTCGGCCCATCGAGATAGCCATCGCCCTCGCGCTGAACCCGCTGGGCCGAACGCATCAACTCCTCAGGCGGACGCTGCATGCCAACAATAAGACGGCAGCAGCCATCATCAGCCCCAGAGAAAGATTCGACATACGACGCGAGGCTATCCCAGCCACGCAGGTTAAAGTAGCCAACGGAGACATCAAGGCGGTGGGAGGACGAGAGGATTGAATGAAGCGCGGGAAGGAGTTGGGTAGTAATGTTATCGAAAATCTTGGGCATGCTGTAGACGCTGACTTTCGGTTGCAGCCCGCCGGGGAGCTGAAGCCCCCCGGCGGTGGCGACACTGGGCGATTTTAACGTGTTCCGCTACCTCGGCTATAGCAATCCTCTTGGGGTTGTTGCGTGGAGTCAAGGCTTTAGCCGGATAAGGCCGCCTAAAGGCTCGACTCCTTTTCATAACCAATTTAGGATTGCTCTACCTGGTCGGACGACTGACCGTGACGCGCAAGCACCTGAGCGGTCAGATCCAGCACCCGATCAGCGAAGCGCTGCGCGAGATCCTGGCGAAGACCCTGCCCGACGTAGAGCTTTACCAGAGCCTCAACCGACATATCGCGGCTCATCGCCACGCGCTCAAGCTCATGCAGCGTCTCCACGGGCACGTTCAAGGAAACGACTGTCGCAGGGCGGGGCCGCAGCGTTAGTTCGGCGGGGATCTCAGGCTGACTCATAGAGATTCCTTGAAAAGTCGCTATAGCAATCCTACGCAGGTTGTTGAATCCGGGGGGCTAAAGCCCCCGGCTCTTGGTTGCGAAGCCTGCCTTCGCAGGCTCATCCAAGCCGCGCAGACGGCCTTCGTCCACGTGGGCGGGCGCGAAACAACCTGTGTAGGACTGCTATAGATGCGCGTCTCCCCCTCGTTCTCCCCCGTGGTCTGTTTCAGGAAGCACTCCGGGATCGCGGTCGGGTCGATCCGCTCGCCAGAGATTCGTCACATTCATCACCAACCAGCAGCACGTTATCGCCGGGTGTGAGCATCTGGGAGCGTACGAAGACCCAGAGGATCGCCGCCCAGGGCAACGGCGTATGAAAGAATCGCGGGATGGTGCGATAGCTGCCACCGGTTCCCGTCCAGCGCGAGAGACCCACCATCGTGACGCGCCCCGTCATCGCGAGCATGGCCAGCGCAATCCGGCCCAGTTGGCGAATTGTGGTTATCGTGATCTCGTCAGACATGCAGGGAGAATGGTAGAATGGTTTCCATATCTTGTGTGGTTCCTCCGTTGTGTGTCTTTGAACACCCCAACGGTGCCACAGAAGCCACTTTCGTTCGCGGTCAGTTTTGGCGAAGGTATTGAAAGATGGAAGTGTTACTGAAATAGTCCGTAAAGCCCAGGAGCTTTAGCCCTGGGAGCCGTCACTACGTGAGCGACGTGCCACTGCAAGCCGGGGAGAGCTTGTCGGCCCCTTGTCGCCGGCCGAGGGCATTCCGCCGTTGTATGCCATCACCCGCGAGATCCTGGGGGCGATTCTGCCCAGGTTTGGTGATTATGGATGACTTCCAGCGGGAACTCGTTGCCCAGAATGAAAAGCATCTCGTTGCTTTCATTCTTGCCATTTGCCTCGCAGTTGTGGCGTACATTGGGTACGACTACCTTTCGCTCCCTTTGCTTTGGCCTCAGCTGGTAATGTGGAGATTGCTGGATATCGTCTGCGGCCTTGCCGTGATTTTTCTGTTCTTGCGAAAGCGTCTTTCGGCACTCACAGCCTGGGCCATAGTTTTTGTCTTCAACGCCTTGCACCTTGGCTACTTCGTCTCACTCTACGACGATCCCATGCAGTTGCTAGCCGCCAACGTGAACCTGAGCGCTGCCATGTTCATCTTGCCTCTGGCACTCCTGACGTATCCTCTACGCTTCAGCCTTGCTCTGACGGCGATCTTCGTCGTCAACTACGTCTTTTGGAATGTTCTGGACAGCCCGTTTTCCTATGCAGAGCTTCTGATCTACGGCGGCACCTTTCAGATCTTTGCCATAGTGGTCTCGCTTTTAGGGCACTGGTCAAAAGTCCGTTCCGTTAGGCGGATCGTCGAGTTGAACCGGGTGATTGAACTCAAGAATCAAGAGATCCTCGCGCAGAATCACAAGCTGGAGTTGCAGGCCACGTACGACGCCCTCACAGGTGCGTTCAACCGAGGTTCTGGCCTGCATATTCTCGAAGACCGAATCCGGCTGACTCAGCGCGATGGACTTCAGTTGACCATCGTCTATATCGACGTCGACAATCTCAAGTCAACCAACGACGGTTTGGGCCACAAGTTTGGTGACCAGCTCATCTTGGGCGTGGTCGAAACGATACGCGGCGTGATACGCGAGGCCGATTTGGTTTGCAGACTGGGTGGCGATGAGTTCTTGGTCGTCATGAACAACTGCGAGGAGGCTGATGCAAAGCGCATCATGCTGCACATCTGTACCCACCTTGAACTGCTTTCAGAGGGAAGTCCGTTTCCCTATGAGATCAGCTGGGGCGTTCTGAGCTACAACAAGGATGACTTCCCGTCTATGAATGAGTTTGTCGAACGGGCGGACCAAATCATGTACCAGTCCAAACAGGCAAAAAAAGCGACGCGATAATTGAGCCAGACGAGAAGCAAAGCGAAGTTTGTCGCTGTTAGGTTGGTTAAAGAAAGCGATTATGGCAGGCTCTGACCTTTACGCCGAGTGGCTCTCACTCCTAGAGATCTCCGGCCCGTTCCTCTCGCTGCCGGTACTCGACCGGGCCTTCCCGCAGGGACTCGATGGCGTGGGCGCGGAGGTGCGCCGCGAGCTGCGTCTGACCTACAGCGAGTGACCAGCCAGCGCGACCCGGCCATCCACCAGGCGTGGGTACGCTGGGTGTTGCGCCGCATCCTGCTGATGCCCGAGGCCGCCATCGCCCGCCCCGAGGGCGATCTCTCCCGCCTCGCCGTGGCGGTGCCCGAGCATCGCGAGACCCTGGCCCCCGACCTGGTGATTGTCGAGCCGGGCCGCAAGCATCCCCGTGTGCTGGTGCTGGTGACGCCCCCCGGCCAAGTTCTCGACCGGCCCCCGCCCGGCGCACGTTGGAAGGAGCCCCTGACCACACGCATGATGGCCTTGCTCCACGGCACCGGCGTGCGCCTTGGCCTTGTCACCAATGGCGAGCAGTGGATGCTTGTGGACGCGCCCAGGGGCGAGACCACCAGCTTTGTCACATGGCCCCCACCCGAGATTCATATCACCAGCCACATGAAGCGAGAACGTGTAAAAAAAGATAAGGCAAGCGCTGGTTTTGGCGCCAAGGCCTCTTGGTTTGTAGCGGATCCGCACGATCGGCCACGGGGTCGTCGGGAATCGTCACATGGAGCGACCCGCGCCCGCGCACTCATTCTGGTACGAGTTTGGTGGCCTGATTGTCCCAGGAACCGGTGGGGCGTCAAGGCGTCGATGGCGTACTGATGCGCTTGTGCAAATGTACGAGGGATGCGCTATCACGAAACTGGTACCAGAAGGGACATTCTCGTACGACTGTCAAGCCCACGAGGATAGGGGCATGAGCCTACACGTTC
>CAIRFY010000238.1 GCA_903877945.1 uncultured Oscillochloris sp.
GGGAGCCTCCGGCGGGCCGCCCGCCTGCCCGGGCGGTGCCGGCGTCGGCGAAGGCCGACGCCCAGCCGTAGGCTCCCCAGCGGCGACTTCAGTCGCCCGCTCTGCGCCCCTCCGATGGGTGAATCCCTCGATAGTCGCAGAGATGTGGGTAAAGATATGCCCTCACGGGGAGAGGGGAGATTCCGCACCAGGATGCATCCGACTCCCCCTCTCCCGCTCAGGGAGAGGGGGCTGGGGGGTGAGGGTTGCCCGGCGATCACCCGACGTTGCATCAGCCCTGGGGATGCAGCGGGGCTGGTGCAACGTCCTCAGGTATCAGTCACCCGACGGCTGAAGCCGCCGGTCTAGTCACTGGAGGCCAGTGACCAGACCGGCATACTTATCGATGAGGACACGGGCCTGCTCATCAGAGGAACCCTCAGCGTAGACGTAAAAAAAGGGGCCGTCGGGGTCAGGCAGGATCAGCACCCACTCGCTACCAAGGTCGATCTTGATTCCATCGACCTGATCGGTCTGGCGCTCGGAGTACTGCTGGTTCAGGATACGCATCACTTTTCCCTTGCTCTCCCAGCGACAAGGCACGCGGGACTGGGCAAGGTAGTAGAGGGGCAGGTCGGCTAGAACGTCGCTGAGGTGTTCGCCGGTGATCGCGATCAGTTCCATCAGCTTCGCGACCGCAAACATACCGTCGGAGATCGGGTAGAACGAGGGGAAAATATAACTGCCCGTGCCGTCGCCGAGCAGCAACATGTCCGGTTGCTGCCACGCCGTCTGCATCAGCGCGCCGAGGGTGGCCTTTGTGCGGACGATCTGGCCGCCATAGCGGGCAGCGATGGTCTCAAAGACTCGGGGCGCGGTAACGGGTACCGCCACCGTGCCGCCGCCGGCGGCGCGCATCGCCAGCGCGGTAACGGCGGCCAGGGCACGCATCGGGTTCAGCCGTACACCGTTGTTATCCACCAGGAAGACCTTCTCGCCACCGGCGTCGAGTCGCACGCCAAACTGTGCGCCCACCACGGCAGTGATCTTCGCCAGACGGTTCATGGCCGCATCAAACTGAGCGTAGGTCTGATAGACCATATTTTCATCAATGTTGACATTCAGCTCGACGGCGTCCGTATGCAGGCGGCGCAAGATATGCGAGAGCATATTGCTGGAACTGGCGTTAGCGTAGTCCACCACAATATTAAACCCGCGCCCGATACGATCCACCATATCGGGACGCAGGGCGTGCATAAACGCGGCGCTGTAGATATCCTCAACCGAGACCCCGTAGCTAATACGACCGATCTCATCGAGGTAGGCGCGGCGGAAATCCTCACGAAAGTAGGTACCCTCGATCTTACGTTCGAGGTTAGAGTGGAGATCAAGGCCGTGTTCATCAAAGAAGCGGATCTCAACCACGCGGCTATCAACTGGCGAAAGGCGAACGTGGATACCGCCGGCAGCCCCGGAGGCGTGGGTGTAGTAGCGCGCCACCGGGATAGGCACGCTCTGCAAGTCGGCCACGCTGACCCCGGCGGAGGGCAGACCGGCGACAATCGCCCGCTTGAGCATGCGCGGGGTATAGTGGGCATCGCGATTGATCGTCACCGTCGAGCCACGCGGCAAGGTCGCCCCATAGGCCGCGCCGATCTTGGCGCACATCTCGGGGGTAATCTCAATATTCACCAGGCCCGAGATCCCGTAGCGCCCAAAGAGGACGCGGCGGCCCTGGCTGCCCCAGATAATGCTGGAGTTGACGGTGGCGCCCTCGTCAACCTCCTTACCGGGCCAGATCTTGACATTGGGCTGGATCACCGCGCCAGCACCGATCTGCACGCCGTCGCCGACCACCACACCCTCGAAGAGTACGGCCCGCGAGCGGATGTTCGACTGGCGCAGCACGATAGCGCCGCGCAGTTCGGCGCGCTCGCCGATGTAGGAGTTACGCCAGATGATCGAGCGGTCGATGCTGGCCCGCGTATCAATGATCGTATAGTCGCGGATCACAGAGGGGCCGTGGACGATCACCCCACCCTTGATCTTGGCCCCGTGGCCAAGGTAGATCGGCCCGTGGAGCTGGGCGTCCGGGGCGATCTCGGCGTCCCCATCAACCCAGATATCGCCGCCAATGTTATGGCCCACGCGTGGCAGATTCACCTTGCCGGAGAGATAGTCGCCGCAGGCGCGCATATACTCCTCGATGGTGCCTACATCCGTCCAGTAGCCGCTGGCAATATAGCCCTGAATCTTGTCGCCACGGTTGAGCATGCGCGGGAAGACATCTTTCGACCAGTCGGTATTCTTGCCACGCTCAACGTAGGCCAGCACTTCGGGGTTGAGGACATACAGCCCGGTGTTGACCGTATCAGAGAATACCTCACCCCAACTCGGCTTCTCCAGGAACTGGCGGACATTGCCATCCTCGTCCGTGATCACCACGCCATAGTCGAGCGGATTGACCACGCGAGTGAGCGTGATCGTCGCCATCGCGTTCGTGACCATGTGGTGGTCAATAATCTGGCTAAGATTAAAATCGGTGAGCGCGTCGCCAGAGATCACCAGGAAGGGTTCGGTGAGCATAGACTCGGCGTTCTTCACACTGCCCGCCGTACCCATAGGTACTTCTTCGAGCGAGTAGGTGATCGTGACACCGTAGGCACTCCCATCGCCATAGTAATCTTGGATCGCGTTAGCGAGATACTGGACAGTGATAATAATATCGGTGATGCCGTGGATCTTCAGCAACTCAAAGATATGCTGAATAACAGGTCGATCCACCAGTGAAACCATAGGCTTGGGGCGGTTAATTGTGAGCGGCCTGAGGCGCGTGCCCTCGCCGCCGGCCATGACCACAGCTTTCATGGCGTATCCCCGTCTTACGGCGCAGCAGCACGCCGCGAAGATGCTCAGAGGCGTATACCTCAGGTGGTACGACGCGGAAGCTACGACGCGATCTTTAGCTTTGTGATGCGCTACGCCCGCGTGCGAAGTATACCACGCTGCGACATACCCTCGCAAGAAGAGGCCGTGTGGTGTCAGGTTACGTCAACGTCGCCGGGCAGCCCTCACCCCCCAGCCCCCTCTCCCTGAACGGGAGAGGGGGAGCCGAGCGCATCCTGATGAAGAATCTCCCCTCTCCCCGTGAGGGA
>CAIRFY010000239.1 GCA_903877945.1 uncultured Oscillochloris sp.
GTCCCGGTCGGGACGCTTCGCTTCGCTCTGCGTGACAGGACGCCTCACAGCGTTACTTCTTCCGGCAGATCGCCACGCCGTCGCGCAGCGGGAGGATCACTGATTCGAGCTGTGGGTGGCCCATCAGAGCCTTGTTGAACTCCTGAATACCACGAACGACCGGCGGCGCGTCCTCCTCAAGCACCTGCGCGCTACAGAGTACATTGTCGGCTATCAGCACGCCACCCTGGCGCAGCAGGGGCACGCACAGATCCAGCGACTCAGTGGCCTGTCCCGAGTTCGCCGCGCTGCGCAGTACGTCGAGGAAGATCAGGTCGTAGTTATGCTCCAGAGTCGGCAGCAGTTGCGTCCACTCGCCGTGCAGCAGCGTGATGTTGTCGCTTAGCCCGGCCTTCGCGATCACACCTGTGGCAATCTCAATGCGATCAGCGTGGCGCTCAATCGCCGTTAGGTGCCCACCTGTCTGCTTGAGGGCGCGCAGCAAGTACGTGGCCGCATAGCCCGTCGTGATGCCGACCTCCAGAGCTTTCTTGGCGTTCATCGTCAGAGCCTGCAGATAAAGGAATTGGCCCTGGACTGGGCCGACCAGCGAAAGACCCTGTTGACGGGCGCGCTCCTCAAGTTCGGCGAGTACCGGATCGCGGGGCGGCATCAGCGCGGTTAGGTAATCTTCGATGTCGATGTTAGTGATGTCGTAGCGCAAGGTGATGACCTCCTGGTGTGTCTATTAAATGTTCGGCAGACAGAAACCGACCGTCAGGCACACAGACCCCGATCCTGCTCACCGGATTCATGCGGTAGCCTCGCCTGATTGTAGCATAATACGCAGCCGAGAACATTCAGCGACTCGGCACCCCTCTGATCAGGGCATGTGCAAAGTCGTGTGGTCGCCGGACAGCCCTCACCCCCCAGCCCCCTCTCCCTGAACGGGAGAGGGGGCGCCGAGCGCATCCTGATGAAGAAACTCCCCTCTCCCCGTGAGGGAGAGGGGCAGGGGGTGAGGGGGCCGGATCTGACTTTGCTCATGCCCTGGCACCCTCCTTACCTTGACTTTCGTCTCGACGAGGATTATCCTGTTCGAGCGCCCGGCCCGTAAACCGGCGGGCTAGGTCTACGAAGACCGCTGAAGCGGCCTGCCTGAGGCCACTGAAGCGGCCTTCGTAGACCTAGCCGGGGGCTTCAGCCCCCCGGCTGCTGTCGTTGGAGATCTGATTATGGATGATCGTGTACACGCCCTACAGCAGATGGCGCAGCGAATCGAACAGGCTGGCCTGCGTGAACCTGCCACTATTTTGCTCGATGTCCTTGGCCCCCTCGATGTGATCGGCAGCCAACTCGCCTTGTTTGTCCGCCCCCTTGTGCGTGGTACCAGCCTACACCTCTACACGGATCTACTGACCGACTCGGCGAATTGGCGCGTGTTACACCGGCTGCTTGCGCGTCAATAGTGTTGACAAAGCTAATCCTTTGGGTTACACTCGAAAGAGTAAAATCAGAGATGTTGTAAAGAATTGTCACACATGTCTCACCCCCGGAGAGCGTGCCTATGATCTCCGTACCCCTGCTTCCGCCCCAAACGATGATTCTCCTGCTGGTCACGCTTGTGGTCGTCAGCATGACGTGGCTGCACCACGCTCGTGTGACTGCGGGGCGGCTACCCTCACGGCGCCCGCTGCCAGCCCTCGACGCCCTGCGCAGTGCCCTCGGGCGCGGCGCGGAGACGGGACGGGTGCTGCACGTCTCGCCGGGATCTGGCACGATTGGGGCGGGTAGTGGGACACATGGGACGACCGCTGAGACCATTGCTGGTCTGATGATGGCGAGCCGGGTAGCCGAAGATGCCGCCCTCAATGGTGCGCCGATCCTTGTAAGCTCCGGCGATGTGATCGCGCATCTATCACTGCGCGGAACCGTACGTCAGGCGTATCAGCAGGCCGGGCAATCTCAGGATTATGATGCGGCCAAGGTGCAACTCCTCGCCCACCAGGATGCACTCGCGTATGCCTCCGGTGTGACGACGCTCTATGGCCGTGAGCAGATCGAGGCGAGCGTCATGGTTGGGAGCTTTGGGCAGGAGTTTCTACTCATTGGTGAGGATGGCGCGCAGCGCGGTCTGCCGCAGGTAGTTGGCTCGACGAATAGCACATCCCTACCACTAATGCTGCTCACCACACCCTCAACCCTGATCGGCGAGGAGATTTTTGCCGCCGAGGCATATCTGGCTGCCGAGCCAGCGGCGCAGTCACGGCTCATGACCCAGGATCTCCTGCGTACGGTGGCGATAGTGTTGGTCATCGGCGGCTTTATCTATGGTGTGATCCAGCCCTCGCTTGGACTCCCGTCGTTGGCTGGACTCTAGGTTCGTACCACAATTCGGTACAACCTGTTTTGGAAGAGTAAGGGGCGTGGATGGCCTTCCTGCGCGATCTCAAACGTACGCTTGCCATGCTGATCGCCGGAGTCTCCGGCCTGATCGTGCTACTCGATTTCGCTGGCAGCGGCGTAGTGGTGGCGTTTGTTGCGCAGACACTGGTTCGGTGGGCCGCCCTGATCACTGCACTGGCGCTCCTGATTGGTGTCGTGAGCGTCGCCGCATCGCACATGCAGCGCATCCGTCGCCGTCGCTCCGACTGGGGCTACAGTCTGGTACTCCTGGCTGGCATGCTTCTGGTGATTGTGTTCGGCATCTTCTTCCCCCTACCCGGATCGACGGGGATTGTCCTACCGAGCAGCCTGGCTGAGCAGCCTATCCGCACGCTTTTTAACGTGGTCTATGTGCCGCTGTCTAGTAGCCTGTTGGCGCTGCTGGCCTTCTTTAGCCTCAGCGCGGCAATCCGTGCCCTCGGTCGCCGCAGCGCGGAGGCTGCGATGATCGTGATTGTCGCCGTTGTTGTCCTTGTCGCACAACTGCCGACGATCTCTGCACTGCCCGGTGTCGGCACAACGATCCAGTGGGTGAGTGACTATGTTGCCCTCGCTGGTGCCCGTGGTCTGCTGATCGGTGCCGCTATCGGTGCCCTGGTTGCGAGTGTGCGTGTCCTGCTTGGCTTCGATCTTCCGTATCTTGATCGCTGATGCTAGGCCGTCCAACGGCCTGGCTCTGACTTTACACCATGGAACATCTGCCACCCTGGCTTCGCAATCTGCCGCTCCCGCCCCGCCCCGCCTCCGGCGATACGCCGGATTGGCTGCGTGATGTGGCACCGTCGGCTCCCCCCGCTCCCAGCACGCCCCCTCCACCCGCAAAAACGGCCTCTGAGCCCGCTGATGATACGCCGGATTGGCTACGCGAGCTACAAAGTGAGATTGGGGCCGCGCCTACGGGTGATACCTACCTTCCGGGAGTGTCGCCCCGCAGGGAGTCTGGGGATACGCCCGACTGGCTGCGCGATGTGGCGGCGGCTGAGCCAGCCACCCCCGCTCGACCCGCACCCTTCGGCGCGACTGGTTGGCTTCATAGCCTCTCCTCGTCGTCTGAGAACGAGGATGTACCTGAGTCTGAACCTAAGCCAGAGCCGCCGCCTACCACCACGACCTCGCGGATCAAGATGCCTGTCGGCGCGACCGACTGGCTGCGCAGTATTGGACAGGAGGCTGATCCCGCAGAACCGAAGACGCCCCGCAGTTCGGTGTCTGAGATGATCGATGTGAAGAGCGGGGTTCCTGACTGGCTGCGCGATGTGACGCCCGCTGAGATCCAGAGTGTGTCTTCGGCTGAACCGGTTGCCGATGATTCGCCGCCGCCGTCGCAGAAGGTATTTGATCCGTTGTCTTCAAACTGGCTGACGGACGAGCCGGTTGTCACGAGCGATGATAGGACGGTTTTGGCCGATTGGGCCAGCGATGCTTCTGCGCGGGCTGAGACCGTGGCGGCCGATCATGTTCCCGATTGGCTGCGTGATGTTGCCCCTGTCTCGTTCGATGCGCCGTCTGATCAGGGGGGGGCGCGTGATCCCGGCAGCGTGCCCGACTGGTTGAGTGGTTCGGGTCGTGATGACTCTTCCGCGCCCCAGGCTGATACCGGTGTTCCTGACTGGCTGCGCGATGTGTCTGGCGGAGATGATTCGTCCGATGATGCGGCACCCAGTTGGCTCGGTGGCTCAGCCGCCGCCGTAGAGCCTGCGGCTGATGCGGATGAGCCTGATTGGCTGCGGGCCTCGGACGCTGCTGCTCCACCCACCTCGCCGATACGCGGCGCGCAAGAAGTTGTACCCGATCCCGCTGATGAGGATGTGCCTGATTGGCTACGGGATGTGGAGGCGCGTCCGGCACCCGCGCCCGCTGATGATGTCCCCGCGTGGCTGCGCGACGAGGTTCAAGAGCGTCCGGCACCCGCGCCCGCTGATGATGTCCCCGCGTGGCTGCGCGATGAGGTTCAAGAGCGCCCAGAACCCGCGCCCGCTGATGATGTCCCCGCGTGGCTGCGCGA
>CAIRFY010000240.1 GCA_903877945.1 uncultured Oscillochloris sp.
CCCCCGCGTGCGGGGGGGCTAGGGGGGGTGATCGGCGGGAGCCTTTCTGCGAAGATATTTACAACTGTAGTACTATCAGCTATCGGCTATCGGCTATCGGCTACTTTCATCCCCCTGTGCTACAATGCCCCGCGCTATGCAGCTCTCCGCCGCCATTATCGCCCGCGATGAGGCTCGTCATATCGCTGGGTGCATCGATAGCCTCGTTGGCCTGGCCGATGAGGTCGTGGTGCTGCTTGATGATCGCACCCGCGACACCACCGCCGCCGTGTGTGTGGCCCACGGTGCCCGCGTGCTTTCCGAGCCGTGGCGCGGATTTCCCGCCCAGCGCAACCGCGCCCTGGATGTCTGCCGTGCGCCCTGGGTTCTCTTCATTGACGCCGATGAGCGGGTGGAGCCAGATCTGGCCGCCGAGATCCGTCAGATGATCGCCGACCCCGCCGCCGCCGACGGCTACTGGATCCCACGCCACAACATCTTCTTCGGCCAGACGCTGCGCGGCGGCGGGTGGTACCCTGACCCCCAACTGCGCCTGCTGCGCCGCACCGCCGCCCGCTACGACGAGGGCCGTCTGGTTCACGAGTTTGCCCAGCTTCGGGGCGGGGCGGGCACTCTGCACGGCCACCTCACCCACCATAATATCGAGGGGCTCGGCGAGTTCTGGCGCAAACAGACGAGCTACGCCCTCGCTGAGGCGCGCACGATGGCCGCCCTCGGTCGGCGCACCCGCGCCCGCAACTTTGTCGGCGCACCTGTCCGTGCGTTCTGGCACCGCTACGTGGCCCTCGGCGGCTGGCGCGATGGCCCCCTCGGCCTGTTCCTCTGCGCCTCCCTCGCCTGGTTTGACCTGGTGAGCTTCGCCTTTCTGCTGCTGATCGCGCCAGACGACGGGTGATCGTCCTCCATAATCCTACAGTTCAGCGACGGCGGGGATGATCTCGCGTCCAAAGATCTTCAGAGCCTGCGGGTCGGAGACGTTGGGCATGTTGAAGATCGCGTGGTGGACACCGAGGGCAGCCAAACCCTTGCAGTGGGCAATGATCTCAGCCGGAGTCTGTGTGCCGGGGATAAAGGCCGTGCTGAGGGTAGTGATCTCGATCTCCTCGAAGGGCCGACCCAGTTTCTCGCAGTGGCCCTTGAGTACGTCGATCTTGTGGCGCAGCACATCGTCACCCAGACGCGAGAAGAGGTTGCAGGCGTCGGCATATTGCGCCACCATGCGTAGGGTCTTCTGCTCGCCGATGCCACCGATCATGATCGGCGGGCGAGGGGTACGCACGGGCTGTGGGCTGTTGAGCGGTCGCTCCAACTGATAGTGCGTGCCGGTGTAGGGACTCTCGTTACCATGCCACATCTGGAGGATGATCTGGAGCGCCTCCTCAAGCTGCTCGAATCGCACCTTCAGCGGCGGGAAGGGAATCCCCAGACCCTTCGACTCCTGCTCGTTCCATGCCGCACCGATGCCTAGCCACGCCCGCCCGCCTGACAGTACATCCAGGGTCGTCACCGTCTTGGCGAGGATACCGGGGTAGCGGTAGATCACACCAGTGACAAGGGTGCCCAGCGTAGCCCGCTTGGTCACGCCGGCCAGGAAACTGAGGGCGCTGTAGCCCTCAAGCATCGGCTCCTCGGCATTGCCGATATGCTGGATCTGGAAGAAGTGATCCATCACCCACAGGCTATCGAAGCCAGACTCGTCGGCAGTATGTCCGATCTCGGCCAGCCGCACACCGATCTCCGCCGTGCCGCCCGGCCAACTGAAGCTCGGGATCTGTAGTCCAATCTTCATGGGATCTCCTTAATTGTGATGCGCCAAGATCAATACCTTTGCCAAAACTGACGGGGAACGAACATGGCTTCTGTGGTACCGCTGCGGTGTTCAAACGCACACAACGGAGAAACGACACACGCCACAGACGCTATTCTACCACTGCTCCCTTGCCTGTCCGGCGAGATCACGATGACGATGGTTCGGCAATTGAACCAACATCATTTATCGTTATTATCGCTTCTTAAATAGGAAAATATACTCATGTTTGAAGATATAAAATCCTCCGACAAGCGCCCGATACCGCCAAAGCTCCTTCTGATGACGCTTACCAGATGTGTCTTCGAAATTCTTCACAATGAGACTCTTGAGAACGAACCCCCTCTTCATCACTTCGCTCATGGTCTGAAATCCTAACGGTATCCAATCACCTTTTGCATACTTGTCACCGATGACCACAACCAGGTATCTGCCTTTATCAAGTACGTGAGATACGTTATCGACAATAGCGCCCATCATTTCTAGGAAATTTTCGACAGATGACGCATTCGAGAGATCTCGTGTATCATCACTAAACTTGATAATATCAAAATACGGAGGATGCATGATGACTAATTGAACTGATTTTTGACCATAATCAGCAAGTAACGCCTTATAATCAATAATTGCGCTGTCTCCCTGAACAACATCAACAATAACGTCATGTCTGTTAGGCTCCGCAGTAACAAGTTTCTTGGCGTGATCGACCATACGACTCTGCAATTCAATACCAATCGTGTTTCTTCCTAGTCGTTGACCTTCGATAAGCGTAGTACCTGATCCGTTAAATGTATCAAGAACCCACTCCCCCTTTTTGGTGTATCTCTTCATCATCTGATAGGGTATTTGAGGAACAAAATTCCCCCAATAGCCTGCGGTATGAACGCCGGAAACATCTCGTCGATCAATGATCCATAAGCTGTCGGTCTGAATGTCATCGTATTCTTTCCAGCGATTCAGGTTGATGTCATTTATTGCGCCTGTGCGAACTTCTGAAACCCCTTTGATAAGACGGTCAATATAATACAAAGCCCGTTCCAATGTGAGAGATGATGCAATCTGATCAAGTTCGTTAAAGAGACGAACCCGACTGAATGTTACGTAAGTACTATCTGAGCCGTTTGATCGGGTGCTGTGGTGATTATTTTGAGTTTCGTGCTTAAAATCTGAAATCGCACGACGCAGCGAAGATAACAGATCGATAGCTTTCCATTGTTCAAAGAGAGCGACGAGATTTCTCTCGTCAAATTGCACTGTTTCCTCCTCTCCACTAGTGTGGCTGTCCTCACATGGAGGAAGATTCTGAGGATCACGCTGCTTCATTCGATGTACTCCTTTGGCTTATTTGTTCTGATACATAACTGTAGTGTCTATGGGAAGATCAACTCTGTTCGACTCGCACGGGTGCTTTCAGACGCGGCGTAGCTAGACATCAAGCACCAACCGAATACCATCGTCCAGTTGCTCCAACGTCGTCGTGGTGACGCGACCAACATAGACATCCAGGATCGTCTTGTTAAGCGTGATGAGTTGCGACACGTTGATCACGGAGTCGCGTGGTAAGCCCGACTCCCCTGCGGCAAGGAAGACATTCCCAGGTGCTGTCGCGAGCCTCAGATTACTGGTGATCGCTGCGACAATGACGGTTGCGATCCGACTGATGGTAAAGGCATCTGCTTGGACGATCACCACGGGACGGCGATAGCCTGCACTCGAATCGCTGGGATCGGGCAGGTCAGCCCACCAAATATCACCGCGATGTATCACCAGTCTTCCTTCGCCACGACCCGGGCTTGCGCCCGAATCAAGCCGGGTTCAAGTATCGACTCTTCTTCGGTATAGATCTGGTTGAGCGTCTCGGTGATGGTGTGTGCCTGATATGCCTGTAAGTAGGTTTGTAGCGCACGGGCAAATAACTCACTTCGTGACAGCCCATGCGCCTGCGCGAACTGTTCCGCTGCATAGAAGAGCGGATCGGGAAGGGAGATGGCTGTTTTCATAACACGAGTATAACTTTTGTTATACTCTATGTCAAGGTGGCCCAAGACTTATTTGCGCTCATAAAGATCTCTCGTAAGGCCATGCGCCCATGCCTCCACGAGATCTTGTACAATGCACTATTATGAATAATCCCAACCGTCCTATAAAGCCCGAGGTGATGAGTCCAGCCGGCCACTGGCCGCAGCTCCACGCCGCCATTGAGGCCGGGGCCGACGCCGTCTACTTCGGCCTGAAGCATTTTAGCGCCCGCGCTAAGGTCGGATTCACCTTGGATGAACTGCCCGAGGCGCTGCGTACCCTCCATCGGCGCGGCGTCAAGGGCTGCGTCACCTTTAACACCCTGGTGTTTGACCATGAACTGCGCGAGGCCGCCCGTGGCCTGGAGGCCATCGCCGCAGCCGGTGCCGACTCGATCATTGTGCAGGATGTCGGCGTGGCCCGCATGGCCCACCAGATTGCTCCGGATCTGGCCATCCACGGCAGCACCCAGATGAGTATCACCAGCGCCGAGGGCCTGGAACTGGCCCGCCAGTTTGGCGTGAGCCGGGTGGTGCTGGCCCGCGAGCTTTCCCTGACCGATGTGCGCGCCATCCGAGCGGCCACCGATCTTGAGTTGGAGATCTTCGGCCACGGTGCCCTCTGCGTCTCCTACTCCGGCCAGTGCTTCTCGTCGGAGGCGTGGGGCGGCCGCAGCGCCAACCGTGGACAGTGCGCCCAGGCGTGTCGTCTGCCCTACGATCTGATCGTCGATGGACGCCACATGCCCCTCGGCGATGCGCGCTACCTGCTCTCGCCCGGCGACCTCTACGCCCTCCAGCATATCCCTGAGATTGTGCAGATCGGCATCGCGGCGATCAAGATCGAGGGCCGCTATAAGAACGAGGCGTATGTGGCCCTGACGACCAGCGCCTACCGCAAGGCGATTGATGAGGCGTGGGCTGGCCTGCCCCTCAGCATCACCCGCGCCGAGGAGATCCAACTGGAGCAGGTCTACTCGCGTGGCCTGGGTGACTACTTCATCGGCGGCACGAATCATCAGAAGGTGGTGACCGGGCGCTCGCCGCGCAACCGGGGCGTGCTGGTTGGCCGGGTCGATCTCATCCTGTCAGACCACGTGCTGCTGGTGCCGGATCCGCGCATTGATGCGGCTCCGCTCAAGCCCGGCGACGGCGTAGTCTTTGACGCTGCTGACTGGCGCAGCCCCGAGGAGCCTGAGGAGGGTGGGCGTCTCTACTATGTGACCCCGGCGCGTGGCGGGTTGCTGGAGCTAGAGTTTGCCAAAGGCGCGCTCGACTTCAGCCGGATCAGGGTGGGCGACGTGCTCTGGCGCACCTACGATCCTGATCTGGATAAGGCGGTGCGGCCCTTCCTCGCTCCCGCCGCGCCCCTGCGCCGCCAGCCGCTGACGGCGCGGGTGATCGCCCACGAGGGTGCGCCCCTGGAGATAACCTTGTCTTTGGTCACACACCCTGAATTGCGGGCGACGGTGCGTTCCGCCGAGCCCCTGGGTATCGCCCAGCGCCGCGCCGTAGATGCGGAGTACCTGCGCGAGCAGCTTTGTCGCCTGGGCACCACGCCCTATGAGCTGGTTGATCTTCAACTTGACATAAAGGGTTCGCCCTTTGCGCCCAGTTCGCTGCTGAATAACCTGCGTCGTGAGGCGGTGGAGGAGCTGGTGCGACAGCAAGAGGCTGTTCGACTCCCCTCCCCCTCACGGGGGGAGGGGCTGGGGGAGAGGGGCGTGCGGGACGGGGCACGTGTAACGACGACCGTGATACCGCAACTGCACCTGCTCGTCCGCACGCCCGAGCAACTCGCCGCCGCCCTGGAGCTACACCCGGCCAGCATCACCCTCGACTACCTCGATCTGTACGGGCTGCAGTCGGCGGTGGAGCGCGTGCATGAGGCCGGGGTTGAGGCTCGTGTGGCCAGCCCGCGTGTCCTCAAACCTAGCGAGGAGCGGGTGGTTCACTTCCTGCTCAAGCTCAACTGCCCGATCCTGGTGCGATCCGGCGGGCTGCTCCAGTCGCTCCAGACCGTGGAGCACCCGGCCCTGATCGGCGACTTCAGCCTGAATGTCGCGAACGTGCTTAGCGCCGAGATCTTTATGGGCCTCGGGCTGGATCGGCTCACGCCCACCTACGACCTCAACGCGGCCCAGGTGGCTGACCTGACCCGTGGCATCGGCTCCGGGGCCATCGAGGCTGTGGCTTACCAGCACCTGCCGGTCTTCCACACCGAACACTGCGTCTTCTGCCGCTTCCTCTCCAGTGGCACCAGTTCGAAAGACTGCGGCCATCCCTGCGAGACGCGCCGCGTGGCCCTGCGCGATGAGCGCGGGCGCACGCACCCAGTCATGGCCGACGTTGGCTGTCGCAATACCGTTTTCGGCGCGGAGGCCCAGGAGGCCAGCCGACATATGGACGCCTGGCGCGCAGCCGGGATCGTCCACTACCGGCTGGAGTTTGTTCACGAGACGGGGGCACAGGTGACACAGGTAGCCCGCGCTTTCGCCGACTACCTTGCCACCACGATCCCTGCTGCCGAGTTGGGCCGCCGCCTCTCTGAGATCGCCCCCGAGGGTGTCACCGAGGGCAGCCTGTTCGTACCTGCGGGCTACACCACGATCCCGCTGATGTAGGAACCGCTACCCTCAGAGCTGTTGCAAAGTCGTGTGATCGCCGATCAGCCCTCACCCCCAGCCCCCTCTCCCTGAGCGGGAGAGGGGGAGCCGGAAGCGTCCTGTTACGGAATCTCCCCTCTCCCCGTGAGGGAGAGGGGCAGGGGGTGAGGGCCGGAGGGTGAATTTGCAACAGCCCTGCCGCTACCCTTTGGCCAGCATGGGCATCAAGGTAATATCGAGAACCATTGACACAAACGTAAGCATGTGGATGGCTACCGATGCCCAGACATTGCGCGTGCGCAGCACCAGGTAGCCGCCGATGATCCCGATGGGCAGGGCCATAATCGCCATCAGGCTGCGCTCAATCATACCCACCGGGGCCACGGCGTAGTGGTTGAGCGCGTAAAGGATGGTCGTGGTGAACACGACAAGGTGCTTGTTCACTCCACGACCAAGCAGGGCCGAAAAGAGCATGCCCCGCCAGAGAAACTCCTCAGCCAGCACCAGCACCGGGAAGAGGTAGATCAGTTTCAGCCCGACCAGGATCGTCTCCATCTGTTCCATCGGTGCGCCACCGCTGCGGTAGTACATGAACGTGTTTGTGAGATCCATCACGGCCAGGCCCACGCCAAGCCCGCCGCCCCAGATCAGCGCGGGGCGCAGGTTCTGCCGAGTGATGCCCATCTGCTGCCATGCGTCGTTACGTTGACAGTAGCCAATCACCAGGCCGAGCGAGCCGAGGACGTAGAGGAAGGTGGCCGGCCACTCGCCCAGCGGGGTGAAGTGACTGACGAGGCCAAGCAGCCAGATGGCGGCCACCAGGCCGAGGGACAGGCGCAACCGACGGGTCTGTTCTTGCATAGAAACTTCCTGTGCAGGGAGATACCACGAAGGCTAAAGGATACCACACCCTACTACTACAGTTGTAGTTTGAATTACCCCCCCTAGCCCCCCCGCCAGGGGGGGGGGACAATGCATTGGTTGGTTCCCCCCCGCAAGCGGGGGGGGACAATGCATTGGTTGGTTCCCCCCCGCTTGCGGGGGGGGGACAATGCATTGGTTGGTTCCCCCCCGCAAGCGGGG
>CAIRFY010000241.1 GCA_903877945.1 uncultured Oscillochloris sp.
CCCCTCTCCCCGTGAGGGAGAGGGGCAGGGGGTGAGGGGGCAAGGTCGGCATAAATCGGCTTATGTGAAAGGTATTGGGGCTGGGGGGTGAGGGCTGCCCGGCGATCACACGACTTTGCACCAGCCCTGCATGATCAGGGTATCGTCTTAATTCCTTCCACATGTGTATGGTAAAATAGACACATCATCTCTGCATTCAGCGCTCTCTGTCCATGCAAGGGGAACATGGTACGTCCTGTCTGCACGACTGAGCAGGCGTCACACCCTACGCAGAGAAACCCCGATGCGTTACTCTTTCTCTCGGTAGGGGGCGCAATCATGTCAAAAAAAAAACAAACGTTCAAATTTTTCAACGCTTTCACATGTCGCCCCAGCATGTCGCCAGAGACGTGGGTTCACCGACTCGCACGTCCCCACGAATGACTTAGACGCGGTCATCGCCACGTTCGTGCAGACTGAGCAGGATGCGATGATACAGCGCGATCTGGCGTATCGTCTTACGACCGCCGCGTCGTTGGATGAGGCGCTGCCGATCTGCCTTGATATCGCGCTCCACTCCCAGATGGACTGCGGCGGCATCTACCTGAGCGACCCCGCCTCTGGCGACCTCCATCTTGTCTACACCCGTGGGCTCTCGCCCGCATTTATTGAGGAAAACCGCTTCGCCTCGGCTCAGTCCGACCGCGCCCGGATGGTGCAGGGCGGACGGCCACTCTATCTCGATTATGACCGGAACCCGCTTCCCACCCAGGTCGAGGAACCTGAGCGCATACGTATGGGCGCGGTTCTGCCGCTCACATATCAGGGTCGGGTGGTCGGCTGCTTCAACCTCGCCTCGCACCGCTACGCTGCGGCGGAGGTGTCGCCGGCAAACCGCACGTCCCTGGAAGGGATCGCCGCCCAGGTGGGCCACGTCATCGTCCGGCTCCAGGCCGAGGCGGCCCTGCGCGAGAGTGAGATGCGCTTTCGGACGATCTTTTTCGAGGATCGGGCGGCGAAGTTGCTGATAGACCCCCAGACCGGCCGGATCGTGGATGCCAACCAGTCTGCCATTGACTTCTATGGATATCCGTATGATCACCTCACGCAGATGCGTATCCAGGAGATCAACCAGTTATCGCCCGAAGAGGTGAACCATGAGATGCAGGATGCGGCGAAACACGACAAGAACTTCTTCACCTTCCGGCACCGGCTGGCGTCGGGCGAGGTGCGCGATGTGGACGTATACTCGAACACCATCGAGATCGCGCACCAGACCTATTTGCTCTCGTTCATCCATGATGTGACCGAGGGCAAGCAGGCGATAGCTGCCCTGCGCGAGAGCGAGGCCAGGGCGCAGTACCAGGTGAATGCGCTCGAAATGCTCAGTACCACCATCACGGAGATCTCTTCCATCCTCGATCCAGAGCGTCTGCCCATCGTGATCGTGGAACACGCGAAGAATCTGCTCGCGACGGATGCGGCAAAGCTGATAACCTACGATGCCGTGCAGGGCGACCTCGTCAGCGTCGTCCGCAACCCGGTCGCGCCGCCGGGCTATCGCCAGGAGCTTGGCGACGGCGCTCTCGGCCAGGTCGCCCGCACCCGCCAAAGCCTCATCCTCAACGACTACGCGGCATGGCCGGGCGCGCTCCGCACGGAGGTCTCCCTGGGGTTGGTCGCGACCCTCAATGTACCGCTGCTTCAGGGCGAACGGCTGATCGGCGTGCTGGGGGTGGGGATGACGCACCAGGGGCGCACCTTCACCAGCCTTGACGAACGCCTGCTGACGCTTTTTGCCCAGCAGGCGGCGGTGGCGATCATCAACGCCCGCCTGACCGCCCGCCTGCAGATCGACCCGCTCACGGGCGTCCACACACGCGGGCGCTTTTTTGCCTTGGGTAAAGAGGTGGTGTCTGACGCTGCTGCCAGCGGGCAGCCGGTCGGGATTGCAATTTTCGACCTGGATCACTTCAAGCGGGTGAATGACACCTACGGCCACCCTGTGGGCGACGAGGTGCTGCGCTGGGTTGCGACGCAGTGCGGTGCGCTGCTGCCGCCGGAGGCCGTGTTCGGGCGGATCGGTGGCGAGGAGTTTGCCATCATCCTGCCCGCTACAGACGAACCTCGCACCGTCGCGGCGCTGGAGGTCGTGCGCCAACACATCGCGGGGCGGCCAGTGCCCACGCGGCGGGGCGACCTCACGGTCACGATAAGCATCGGGGTCGCCGCGCTCGATGCGTGCAGCAAGGTTCCCCTCGAACATCTGCTAGAGCGTGCGGACGATGCGCTCTACCAGGCGAAGCGGAGCGGGCGCAACCGCACCTGTGCGTACACCCCTAACTTTGAGGCTAGTGCGGAGGGCACCCGATCTGTGCCGCACGTGACGCTCCGCAGGGGCTAAGACAAGGTTTCAGGTTTACAGTTCGTAGTGGCGGCTTCAGCCGCTTGGCGCTGAAGCGCCTACTACGAACAACGCACACTGTAAGGGACGCGGAAACTTTTGTTAGCGCGAATAAGCGCTGGGTCAACCTGGGAGCGCGGGCGTCCCGCCCGCGCTCCCAGCGCCATGCAACTTAACCCAGGACTTATTC
>CAIRFY010000242.1 GCA_903877945.1 uncultured Oscillochloris sp.
TGATGATGTCCCCGCGTGGCTGCGCGATGAGGTTCAAGAGCGCCCAGAACCCGCGCCCGCTGATGATGTCCCCGCGTGGCTGCGCGACGAGGTTCAAGAGCGCCCAGAACCCGCGCCCGCTGATGATGTCCCCGCGTGGCTGCGCGAGACGGCAACGACCCCCGGAAAAGCTGCTGCGCCGCCGCCCGCCCCGCCCGCCCCGGTCGCCGCACCCCCGCCCGCTGATGATGTCCCCGCGTGGCTACGGGACGCGGTAGTGACTCCCGCGCCCGCCGCGCCTGCCCCGGTCGCCGCGCCCGCCCCGGTCGCGGCACCCCCGCCCGCTGATGATGTCCCCGCGTGGCTACGGGACGCGGTGGTGACTCCCGCGCCTCCGGCTGCTGCTGTGCCTCCCGCCGCGCCCGTTCCCGTCGCGGCACCCCCGCCCGCTGATGATGTTCCCGCGTGGCTGCGCGACGCGGTGGTGACTCCCGCGCCCGCCGCGCCTCCGCCCGCGCCCGCACCCGTCGCCGCGCCCGCACCCGCTGATGATGTCCCCGCGTGGCTGCGCGAGGCCGCTGGGCCGACCGTCGCCCCTGCCCAGATCCCCTCGCAAGATCTGCCGCCCTGGCTCTCGGTGGACTCGTCCGAGCCGACGACGGTATCAGGCCCGTCAACCGCAGGCGATATGAGCCTGCCATCGTGGCTACGCGGCGTCGCTGATGATCCGCTCCTGGCTCAAACACCGGCCCCCAGCCCGAAGGCAGATGATGATGTGCCGTCCCCGCCGCGACGCCGTGCGGCGTCGAATGAGGACGCTGAGGGTGACGATTTCTTTAAGGGCGCTGAGTTGCCCGGCTGGCTGCGACCGCCCGAGGCCGAACTGCCCACGGCAAGCCCTGAGGGTCAAGCACTCGACTGGCTTACACGCCTGGGTGCGGCCGATGAGGGTGAGAACGAAACCGGCATCAGCAGCGATCTGCCCGTTGTTGTGACAGCGGCTCCCGCACGTCGACTCTACCAGCGTAGCCCTGAGCAGATGGATGCGGCGGCCCTGATCGGGCAGCTTGTGCGCGTGCCTTATCCCACGCCCGTTGCCTCGCCCGCCCCGGTGCCCCTGCCGCTCTGGCGGCGCATCGGCCTTGACCGGGTACTCTACGTCCTGTTCGCAATGGTGCTTCTGGCCGGCTTGCTCTATCCGCAGTACATCGCGCCGATCCAGACCGCCGCGCCGACGGCTCCCGGTGTCACCGACCTCAGTCAGCGCCTCGCCAGCCTTGGCCCCGACGATGTTGTGATGATTGCCTATGAGTGGGACGCCCAGCGATCCGCTGAGCTACGCCCACTAGAGCAGGCTGTGACCAGTCAGCTTATGAGCCGTAAGACCAAGCTGATCCTGCTTAGCACGGATCTCCAAGGTACCCTGCTCTCGTTTGACTTGCGCGGGCAACTGCGGGCCGCTGGCTATAATATTGACCCCGATGGTAGGGTGTTTGGCGGGCGCGATTATGTATTCCTTGGCTATCGCCCCGGCGGCGAGATGGCTCTGCGTCTCCTGTCGCAAAACCTGCGCGCCGAGTTCGGGTCGGACTTTGAGGGCCGCGATGCGACCCAGGGTTTGCTGGCGACGAATATGGACGGCTCTCCCCGCGTGAGTCAGATCTCCGACCTCGCAATGATCATCGTGCTGGCCGACCAGCCCCAGGATGCACAGATCTGGATGGAGCAGGTACATAGCACAGCGCCCTCGGTGCCGATCACCTTCCTAATGCCGCAAGAGACTGAGCCAATCGTGCAGCCCTATCTGCGTCTGCCGAATGTGTATCATCTCGCGGGCCTCCAGGGTGCCCTGGCTCTAAACACACTCGCAGGTGCCGATGGCGTCGCTATTGCCCAAGCCATCGGCCAACAGTCACTGGCGGTGCTGGCCTTTGTGATCCTGCTGATCGTCGGCGGCCTTGGACTAGCCCTGGCGCACGTCCTTAGAACACGGCGAGGTGCCGCGTGACAGGCAATCTGCTGGACTTGGCCCCCGAACTGGTGGGGGTCGTGCTGACACTCATGGTCTTCAGCCGCCTGCTGGGCGACAACCCGGCCTTCCGCATCGTGCAGTACCTTTTTGTCGGCGTCTCGCTGGGCTACGCCTTTGTCGTGATCTACCATCAAGTACTGCGGCCAA
>CAIRFY010000243.1 GCA_903877945.1 uncultured Oscillochloris sp.
GCCGGGGAAGCCTCCGGCGGGTAAAAGGGTGAAGGTCGTAGGCGTTGGCCGATGCACCCGCTGCCGGGTTCGCCCGGCAGGGCACCCGTAAACGTGCCGTACTGCTCGGAGGCAGGTTCGCCTGTCGCGCCAGAGCAAAGCCCCCGCCTTTAGGCGGGTGGTGGTTTATACACAACGCTAATGGGGCATGTGCGCTGCACCGATGCGCCTGTGCTACGATAGGCGCAGCACATCATTAGGAGGCGCACGATGACACTGAATACAAACCGCTTCACCCAGAAGTCATACGAGGCAATTGCGGCGGCCCAGAGCGCGGCCGAGCGTGCCAACAATAGCGAGGTTCAGCCCGAGCATCTGCTCTACGCCCTGCTCGACCAGGGCGACGGCGTGGTGCCCCAGGTGCTTGCCAAAATGAAGGTCGCGGTAGGCGCGCTCAAGCAACAGGTCAGCGACGAGGTTGGTAAGCTGCCCCGCATTAGCGGCAGTAATGTGCAGGTGCAGCTCGGCGCCCGCACGCGCCAGGTGATCCTGCGTGCCCACGACGAGCTCGGCCAGTTTGGCGACGAGTATGTCTCCACTGAGCATCTGCTCTTAGCGATGATCGACCACGCCGGCGGGGCCGCCGAGCGTATCCTCAAGCAGTCCGGCCTGAAACGCGCCGCCCTGCTCGACGCCCTGCGCGCCGTGCGCGGCTCCCAGCGCGTCACCAGCCCGAACCCCGAGGGTACCTACGCCGCCCTGGAGCAGTATGGCCGCGACCTCACCCAACTAGCGCAGCGCGATAAGCTCGACCCGGTGATTGGTCGCGATGAGGAGATCCGCCGGGTGATCCAGATTCTCTCGCGCCGCACCAAGAATAACCCGGTGCTGATCGGCGAACCCGGCGTCGGCAAGACGGCCATTGTTGAGGGGTTGGCCCAGCGCATCGTCTCCGGCGATGTGCCCGAGTCGCTCAAGCACAACACGGTTGTCGCCCTGGATCTGGGTGCCCTGATCGCCGGGGCCAAGTATCGCGGTGAATTTGAGGAGCGCCTGAAGGCCGTACTCAAGGAGATCCATGAGCGCGACGATGTCATCCTCTTTATTGATGAACTGCATACGGTGGTAGGCGCGGGTGCGGCGGAGGGCGCGATGGACGCGGGCAATATGCTCAAGCCCATGCTCGCCCGTGGCGAGTTGCACATGGTCGGCGCGACGACCC
The DNA here is from genome assembly GCA_903877945.1 of uncultured Oscillochloris sp. GTDB lineage: Bacteria > Chloroflexota > Chloroflexia > Chloroflexales > Chloroflexaceae > Oscillochloris. The sequence continues at coordinate 1,202 of CAIRFY010000243.1, forward strand.
TGGACGAGTATCACAAGCATATTGAGAAGGACGCCGCCCTAGAGCGGCGCTTCCAGCCGGTGATGGTTGACCCGCCCGGTGTGGAGGATACTATCTCTATTCTGCGCGGGCTCAAGGCGCGCTACGAGGCTCACCACGGCGTGGCAATCACCGACAGCGCAATTGTGGCTGCCGCCGTACTCTCGGATCGCTACATTTCTGACCGCTTTTTGCCCGATAAGGCAATTGACCTAATCGATGAGTCGGCGGCCCGACGGCGTATGGAGAATACCAGTTCGCCGCAGGTCATTGATAACCTGAACCGCCTGATCGCCCAGCGCGAAACCGAACGCGAGATGCTCAAGCGCGAGAAGGACGCGGCCAGCAAGGATCGCCTGGGCAAGCTGGAGCAGGATCTGGCCAACCTGCACGAGCAACGTAGCGCCCTGGAGGCCCAGCGGCAGACCGAAGGTGCCCTGCTTGATCAGATTAAGCAGCACAAGGAGCAGATCAACCAGACCCGCTTCGCCATCGAGCAGGCCCAGCGTGAGTACGACTACAACCGCGCTGCGCGCCTTCAGTACGACGACCTGACCCGCCTGGAGCGTGATCTGGGCATGGCCGAGGCCGCCGCCAGTAATAACACCTTGTTGCGCCAGGAGGTCAACGCCCAGGACATTGCCGAGATCATCGCCAAGTGGACGGGCGTGCCGGTGAGCAAGCTCCTGGAGGGTGAGGTCGAGAAGCTGATTAAGATGGAGGATCGCCTGCACCTGCGCGTGGTCGGCCAGGACGAGGCTGTGACCGCCGTGGCCAACGCCGTGCGCCGCTCGCGGGCCGGCCTGCAAGACCCGCACCGGCCCTTGGGTTCCTTCCTTTTCCTCGGCCCTACCGGCGTTGGCAAGACCGAACTGGCCCGCGCTTTGGCCGAGTTCCTCTTCGACGATGAGCAGGCCATGATCCGCATTGATATGTCGGAGTACATGGAGAAGCACACGGTAGCCCGGCTGCTCGGTGCGCCCCCCGGCTACGTGGGCTACGACGAGGGTGGCCAACTCACCGAGGCTGTGCGCCGCAAGCCCTACAGCGTCGTCCTCTTCGATGAGGTCGAGAAGGCCCACCCCGACGTTTTCAACGTCTTGCTCCAGGTACTCGACGACGGGCGACTCACCGACGGCCAGGGTCGCGTGGTGAATTTCAAGAACGTCGTTGTGATTATGACCAGTAACATCGCCAGTAACTTGATCCAGGAGATGACCCAGGACGGCGATAGCGAGGACGCCATCCGCACGACGGTGATGGGCGAGCTGCGCGACTCGCTGCGGCCCGAGTTTCTCAACCGCATCGACGAGACGATCATGTTCCGCCCGCTCTCGCGTGAGCAGATCGGCGAGATCGTCACCATCCAACTGGTTCACCTGGACAGGCTGCTAGAGGATCGCAAGATCCACCTGGAGATCACTCCGGCGGCCCGCGCACGTCTGGCCGAAGAGGGCTACGACCCGGTGTACGGGGCGCGCCCGCTCAAGCGGGTGATCCAGCAACGCTTGCAAAACCCCCTGGCCGTCAGGCTGCTCCAAGGTGACTTTGTGTCCGGTGATACGGTGCTGGTGGATGTCGGAACGCCTGGCTATGTCTTCACGAAGGCGTAGAGCAGTTTTATCTAGGTCGTGAAGAGGAGTCAA
>CAIRFY010000244.1 GCA_903877945.1 uncultured Oscillochloris sp.
CCTTCGCCGACGCGGGAACCGCCCGGCGCAGGCGGGCGGCCAGCCGTAGGCTCCCGTGACGCGACGTCAGTCGCCTGCTCTGCGCCCCTCCGATGGGTGAATCCCTCGATAGTCGCAGAGATGTGGGTAAAGATATGCCCCGTGAGGGAGAGGGGCTGGGGGTGAGGGGGCCGGAGGCTGACGTTGCACCTGCCCTGGCGTGGAATCGCCGCTCCAAAGTATGATGATGTATAATCCACGAAGTAGTTACCCGCCCCACACGTTATAGTCTTCAAGAAAGGATCGCCGATGGCAGCCGATGTGACAGATGCCGTGGTGCAGGCTGACCGTGAGTATATTCTGCAAACCTATGCCCGCCCCGACTTTGTGATCGCTCGCGGCGAGGGGGTCTATCTCTACGATACGGAGGGCCAGCCGTATCTTGATTTTGTCGCGGGGATCGCGGTCAATGCCCTTGGCTATGGCGACCCGGACGTGACCCAGGTGATTGCCGCGCAGTCCGCCCAGCTCATCCACGTCTCGAACCTCTACCACACCGCTCCCGCTGGCGAACTCGCACGCATGCTTGTCGAGAGCAGCCCCGCCTTCGATAAAGTCTTCTTCAGTAATAGTGGTACTGAGGCCGTCGAGGGGGCGATCAAATTTGCGCGCCGTCACGCTCGCGAGCATTACGGCGAGGGCAAGACAACGATCATTGCCTTCGATGGCTCGTTCCACGGTCGCACGATGGGTGCGGTAGCGCTGACGGCCCGCGAGAAATATCGCGAGCCGTTTATGCCGGTGATGCCCGGCGTGCGCTTCGCCAGCTTCAACGATAGCGCCTCCCTGGAGGCGGTGATGGGCGACGATGTCTGTGCCGTGATCCTGGAGCCCATTCAGGGTGAGGGTGGCCTGCGTGTGGCCGACAACTCCTTCCTGGCAGCGGCCCGTGCCCTGTGCGACACATACCACGCCCTGCTGGTCTTCGACGAGATCCAGTGTGGTATGGGCCGCACTGGTACGCTCTGGGCCCACGAACCCACTAGCGTGAAGCCCGATATGATGACCATTGCCAAGCCTCTGGCGGGCGGGTTGCCTATCGGCGCGGTGCTGCTCAACCAGCGCGTTGCCGACAGCATCCACGCCGGTGATCACGGCACCACCTTCGGCGGCAACCCTCTGTCTACGGCGGTGGCGGGCGTCGTCTTTCGCAAGGTCAACAACCCCGATTTCCTCGCCCACGTGCGCCAGGTGAGCAACTACCTCGACGAGTCGCTCCAGGATCTCGCCGCCGATATGCCTGATACAATCCTTGAACTGCGCGGGCGCGGTCTGATGCGCGGCTTCCGCATCAGCGGATCGGCCAGCGCCGCCCGCGAGGTCGCCCACGATCATCATCTGCTGGTGGCGACCGCCGGTGATGATGTGATCCGCCTGTTGCCGCCCCTGGTGATCGACACCCAGCATGTTGATGCGGCGATCTCCATCCTGCGCGAGGTGCTGCGCTAAATAATGTAGTGATTAATGTTGCCAGCGATGCTGGCAACATTAATCGCCACATTATTTAGGCGACATACACCCGAGGGCGGATCTCCTCGCAGCAAAAGCCGCGATATCTGCTACAATTGCGGGCACGAGTACCGCAGCGGCGTTCTTGCCCCTCCGATTTACCCGGCTTCCAGGGGGGGCGGGGTGTACTTGATGGGCAATACATTCTATTAGAAAGGGGTGGCCATGTCAGTCGTCGCACTAATCGGCGCCCAATGGGGTGATGAGGGCAAGGGCCACCTCGTTGATCTGCTCGCCAGCAAGGCACGCTTAGTGGTGCGCTATGGCGGTGGGAACAATGCCGGTCATACCGTCGTAAACCACCTCGGCACTTTTAAACTTCATCTGATTCCGTCCGGTATTTTTGACCATGCCACCGTCAATGTGATCGGCAGCGGTGTGGTGATCAGTCCCGAGGTACTGCTTCAGGAGATCGCTGAACTGAAGAGCCGTGGCGTCAGCACCAGCAAGCTTTTCATCAGCGAGCGTGCCCACGTTGTCATGCCCTACCACGTAATGCTCGACAAACTTCAGGAGCAGGATCGCGGTGAGAGCAAGATCGGCACCACTGGTCGCGGGATTGGCCCGGCGTACGCGGATAAGATGAGCCGCACGGGCATCCGTGTGGCCGATCTGCTCCACGAGGAGACGCTGCTCAACCGGCTGCGCGGCGTCCTCGAAGAGAAGAACCGCCTGCTTACGAAGCTCTATGGGGTGAAGCCGCTTTCGCTTCACGACACCTACCTGCGCTACCTCGGATTTGGGCACGAGTTGGCTGACCACATTACCGATACGCATCCGATCATTCAGCGCGCCTTAGAGAAGGATATTCCTGTCCTCTTGGAAGGTGCCCAGGGTAGTTTGCTCGATGTAGATCACGGCACCTATCCCTATGTCACCTCGTCGCCGCCCGGTGCCGCTGGGGCGTGCCAGGGTGCGGGGATCGGGCCGACCCGTATTGACTCGGTGATCGGCGTGTATAAGGCGTACACCACCCGCGTCGGCGAGGGGCCGTTCCCCACCGAGGTCAATGGCCCCGATGCCGACGCCTTGCGCCAGATGGGTACTCCGTGGGCAGAGGTGGGCACGACCACCGGGCGGCTGCGCCGGGTCGGTTGGTTCGATGGCGTGATGGCCCGCTATGCAGCCCAGATCAACGGCATTGATACGGTGGCGATTACCAAGCTGGATGTACTCGACGGCATACAGACGCTTAAGATCTGCACTGGCTACAAGCTCCACGATACGACGCTGGAGTTCCCACCGGCCACGACTGCTGTGCTTGAGCAGGTTGAGCCGGTCTATGAGGAGCTGCCGGGCTGGATGACGCCAACGACCGCCATCCGTCGCTTCCAGGATCTTCCTGATGCCGCCCAAGCCTACGTCGCCCGCATCTGCCAGCTTGTTGGTGCCCGCCTTGGTATCATCTCGGTCGGCCCCGACCGCGACCAGATTATTATGACTAGCGAGGTATTTTGATCACAAAGGGGGCAGGAGAGGGCGTTGCCCTCTCCTGCCCCCTTTGTGTTTCCATATTCCGGCGTCGGCGCCAGGGTTGCGTCAAAGTCGCCCGCCGGCCCTCACCCCCTGCCCCTCTCCCTCACGGGGAGAGGGGAGGTTCTTCATCAGGATGCGCTCGGCTCCCCCTCACCCGTTCAGGGAGAGGGGGCTGGGGGGTGAGGGCTGTCCGGCGATATGCGGTATTTGCAACAGCCCTGGCGTCGGCGCAGGCGACGATGCGCGGCGGCGATCATGCTGGTACAATGGC
>CAIRFY010000245.1 GCA_903877945.1 uncultured Oscillochloris sp.
CCTCATCGCCTCACTGTAAAGCTGAAACCTGGTACCTGAAACCTTGTCTTAGGGATGGTTCAATCTAGCTTGACAGTTCAGCGATGAAACGATGACGCGGTGAGGCGTTCCGTATCGCCTCGTCGCCTCATCGCCTCATCGCCACACTGTAAAGCTGAAACCTGGTACCTGAAACCTTGTCTTACGTGTTATACCCAGACATCACTTATGAAAGATCGCAAGCAGATCCTCACCGCAGACGACATCCGCCGCGCCCTGGTGCGTATCGCTCACGAGATCGATGAGCGTAACGGCGGGCTTCAAGACGTGATCCTCGTTGGTATCCCCAGCCGGGGCGTGCCCGTCGCCGAGCGCATCGCTAGCTCTATCGCTGACTTCGAGGGCGTGCAGGTGCCTGTCGGCCAGCTCGACATCACGCTCTATCGCGACGACCTGCGCCTGCGCGGGCCGGCCGCCCAGATGCACAGGACGAGCATCCAGCTCGATATTACCGGCAAGACGGTAATACTTGTGGACGATGTACTCTACACCGGGCGCACCGTGCGCGCCGCCCTCGACGCTATCGCCGACCTCGGTCGCCCATCCTGCATCCAGCTCGCTGTCCTGATCGACCGTGGCCACCGCGAGTTGCCGATCCGCGCTGATTTTGTCGGCAAGAATGTTCCCACCGCCCGCTCCGAGCGCGTGATGGTTCACCTGCGTGAGAGCGATGGTGCTGATGAGGTGCTGATCGAGAGGACACTGAAATGACAACCGACACTCGCCGCCGCCATATGATCGACCTCGATGATGTGGACGCCGAGGAGATCGAGGAGATTCTCACGACGACTGAGAGCATGAAGGAGGTACTCTCACGCGAGATCAAGCAGGTGCCGGCCCTGCGCGGGCGCAATGTGGTGAACATGTTCTTCGAGGACAGCACGCGCACTCGTATCTCCTTCGAACTGGCTGCCCGCGCCCTCTCCGCCAACGTCGTCTCCTTTAGCGCCCGTGGCAGCAGCGTCGAGAAGGGCGAGTCGCTGATCGATACGGTACGCACCCTCCAGTCCCTCGGTGCCGACGTGGTGGTCATCCGTCATAGCCAGTCTGGCGCGCCCTATCTGGTGGCCCACCACTTCCACGGCTCGGTGATCAACGCCGGTGATGGGCGTCACGCTCACCCTACCCAGGCTCTGCTCGACCTCTTCACCATCCGCGAGCGCCTCGGCCAGATCCGCGACATTAAGGTGGTGATCGTCGGCGACATTGTCCACAGCCGGGTGGCTCGCTCCGACATCTGGGGCCTCACTCGGATGGGCGCCCACATCACCCTCTGCGCCCCGCCTACCCTGCTCGGTCAGAGCACGTACTGGCTCCATACGTGGCCCAAGCTGACGATCAGCCACGACCTCGATGCGTCCATCAAGGGAGCCGATGTGGTGATGGCCCTGCGTCTCCAGAAGGAGCGCATGCAGGCCGGGCTGCTGCCCTCCCTGCGCGAGTACACCCGCGTCTACGGCATTACTCCCGAACGCCTGGCTCAACTCGGCGCGCACACGCTGATTATGCACCCCGGCCCGATGAACGAGGGCGTTGAGATCTCGCCCGAGGCCGCTACCGCGCCTAACTCGGTGATCGAGGCCCAGGTGACCAACGGTGTCGCGGTGCGGATGGCGCTGCTCTATCGGCTGGCTGGGTAATGCACAATGCACAATGCACAATGCGAACAGGACACATATGAACTACCTGATCAAAAACGGATCTATTATTGACCCTGCCCGCCGTATGGCTACCGTCGGCGACATTCTGATCGTAGATGGTAAGGTTGAGCAGGTTTTTGACATGACCGAGATGCGCGCAGATCAGGACCCGCTGCCCGAGGGTACGGAGGTGATTAACGCCAGGGGTTGTGTGATCGCCCCCGGCTTCACCGACCTGCACGCCCAACTCGGTGAGCCCGGCGAGGAACAGCGCGAGACTATCGCCAGCGGTACCCTGGCCGCTGCCTACGGCGGGTTCACCACGGTCTGTGCCATGCCCGGCACCACGCCCACACTCGACCGCGCCGCTGTGGCCCATCAGGTACGCACCATCGCCCAGCGCGATGGTCACGTCCACGTCGAGCTGATCGGCGCAATCACGGTTGGCCGCGAGGGCAAGGCTCTCACCGAGATGATCGAACTTGCCGAGGTTGGCTGCATCGCCTTCAGCGACGATGGGCGCGCCATCGCGGACACGGCCCTGATGCGCAACGCCCTGGCCTACGCCGCCGCCCTCAACTTGCCCGTGATGGCCCACTGTGAGGACGCTCGCCTCGGTGCGGGCTGGGCCATGCACGAGGGAGCCGTCAGCACCCGCCTCGGACTCCCCGGCACCCCCGCTGCTGCCGAGGAGCTGATGATCGCCCGCGATATTGCGCTGGCTGAGGACACCGGCGCTCACCTGCATATCTGTCAGGTCAGTACCGCTGGCGGGGTGGCCTGCATCCGCGCTGCCAAAGAGCGCGGCGTCCGTGTCACCGCCGATGTGACGCCGCACCACCTGACTCTCACCGATACCTGGGTTCTTGGCTCGCTCGCCCCCCGCCCTGTCGCACCGCCGTCGCCGCCGCTGATCCGTGGTAAGGCGCGGCGCACGCGGTCGCCCGAGCTTGGCCTGCCCGACTGGCTCGTCCCCTCCATCCTGCCGCCCTACGACTCCTCCACCCGCGTCCGCCCGCCCCTGCGCACCGCGCACGATGTCGAGGCGCTGATCGCCGGGCTGCACGACGGCACCATCGACGCCATCGCCACCGGCCACTCGCCGCAGTCGCGGGTCGCGAAGGAGTGTGAGTATGGCCTGGCTGCCCCCGGCATCAGCAGCCTAGAGACGACCCTCGGCCTTGTGCTTACCCTCGTCCACCGTGGCGAAATGGATCTCGTCAACACGGTGGCTCGCCTCACCGAGGGTCCCGCCCATGTACTTGGCCGCTCGCCGGCCAGCCTGAACCCCGGCGCTCGCGCCGATATTGTGATTTTCAACCCCGACCAGACCTGGGTTGTTGATTCTGCCCGCTTCGTCTCGCGGGGCAAAAACACTCCGCTCCACGGCCAGCAGCTCAAGGGCCAGATTATGCTCACCATGACCAGCGGCGCAATCACCTTCCGCCGCGATAGCTTTGGGCGTAGTAGCCGTGGCAACCCGCAGACATCAAAGCTCTCCGGCATTCTCAGCGACGACGAGTAATCACGAAAGTGCCGCTGGGCCGCGTTCCTACAGGGCGCGGCCCACGGCCACCAGAAGCAGCGGCAGCGGGTCGGGCTCCGCCAGAGCCTCGGCATTCGCACCGGCGATCAGGGCATCCGGCGAAAGACGGCTCGCCATAGCCGGGGCCAGGCTCTCCCACGCGACCAGAGGTAACGCCGCACGGCCCAGACTCACGTCGGGCGGGTCGAGCAGATAAGCCCGCAGCGTCACCTCGCCGAAGCCCGCAGCCACAAGGGCGTCGGCCAGATCATCGCCCAGCCCATCAGCAGGCGGCGGCGAGCCACGCTCCACCCAGGCCGCGTAGATCTCCTCCGGCCAGTCTCGCCGCCGCACCCAAAGCTGCGTCGCCACCGCCACCACCAGGGTGCCACCGGAACACAACACACGTCGCGCCTCGCACAGGGCGAGCTGTGGGGATTCGAACAGTTCCAGTGCGGCCACGCACCAACCGATCTCGGCGCAGCCCGCTCGCATTGGCAAATCGCGGGCGTTGGCGACCAGCCATCCCCCAGGGCGGACGCTGGCCGCCGTCGCGATGGCAGCCCGGTCACTATCGACGCCCAGGAGCAACCCGCCGGGGGCCACGTGATCCGCCAGCCAGCCCGCCTTCAGCCCCGGCCCACAGCCAATATCCACCGCAACCCCCGCGCCCACCGGACTCGCCCGATCCAGCGCGGCGCGCAAGAGGTCGGCGTAGGGCGCGTGTAGATCCTGGAGGGAATGGCCTGTCATCTACCGAATCACCTCAGCGAGAGCAGTGAGCAGTTCAGGCATGTGGATGGGTCGGCCCAAGTACACACATGCGCCCGCGTCCCGCGCCCGCTCGGCGTCGCCAGAAACCGTGGTGGCACCGATGATAATGGCAGGTACCCCGGCCAGTACCGGGTTGCTGTGCAGACGCCGCAGGTACTCTAGCCCACCGAGGTCGGCGATCCGCCGGTCGATCAGCATGGCAGCCGGAGCTTCGGCGCGGACACACTCAAGCGCAGCCATGCCTGCGTCCACAACCGCGCAGCGATAGCCAGCGGATAGCAGCCCGCGTGCCAGGTGAACCGCAGGCGCACGCTCACCGCCTGCCACCAGCACCAGGGGTGCATCGACCCGCGCCCGCCCGTCGCCCGTGCCACCATCGTCGGCTATCTGCGTCACAATCGGCAACTCCACCGTAAAACGACTCCCCACCCCAACCTCGCTCCGCAGCGTCACCCCGCCGCCGTGCATCTCAACCAAGCGGGCGACAAGCGCCAACCCCAGCCCAGTACCGCCCTCGTCGCGGGCCAACACACCATCGCTCAACTGAACAAAAGGTTGGAACAGACGCGGCAGTTGAGACTCGGGGATGCCGATCCCCGAGTCCCAGACCTCAAAGACCACCGTGCCATGCGCGAGATCTGCATGCGCCTCGATCCCGGCATTGCTGCCGCCTGAGGTGAACTTGATCGCGTTCGACAGCAGGTTCACCAAAATCTGTTTGAATCGGCGCGCATCAACCTGTATTAGCGGCAGATCCCACGAGGTTGACGCAACCAAGTGTACGTGTCGCGCCAGCGCGAGCGGCCGGACAAGATCCAGACTGGCGACGATCAGATCCGCAGGCTGGATCGCAGCGACCGACATCTGCTCCTGTCCAGCCTCGATCTTCGCCAGGTCGAGCAGATCGTTGATCAGACTCAGCAGGTGTTCCCCGTTCGCACTAATCGTCGTCAGTGCCCCGTGCTGCCGTGGCACAATCGGGCCATAGATTGAGTCCTGGAGGATCTCGGTGAGGCCGAGGATCGAACTAAGCGGTGTGCGTAGCTCGTGACTCATGGTGGCGAGGAAGGCATCGCGGGCGTGCAGCGTGGCGGCAAGGTGGGCATTAGCCACCTGAAGGTCCGCAACCTGCGTCCTTAGCTGTCGGATGGCAACAGACTGTGGATCTTCGTCGATAGGTTTCATAGAGTGGCAGATCTGAATCGGCAAATACGATAACTGAGTATAGTATTCGCCCCGAACCAACCCGAGTCCGTATCCCTAACCACCGCCGGACGATGCTCTGGTGCATATATCCAAATCGGCTGGCACATGCACTGTACACTATGAACCTAGTCGGACATATTCCCTAGCTGCTATAGTGATCATCACACCCGTATCGTCGTTCCCAATACATGAACACCGCCCAGCAGTGCGGTCCACGTCCTCGGCGTAGGTTTGCGCCATTGAGGAGCGTGGATTTTTGCTGTCATTCACGTCCGCCCGCAAGATCCGGCAACCCGCGCACGTCGTCTCCCTGTCCGCAACACCGCCTGGTGACAGAAAGGAACTGAGCTATGGTCTCAATGCTTGGTACGGTTGGCTCCCGTCTGCGTGCGGGTTGGAACAACCCCATCCTGCGCCACAACGCGCTCGTCCTCGTTGGAGGAAAGCTCCTCGGGCTGGCAGTTGTCATCGGCATGATCCTCTGGTCGCTGCCCGCACACGCGCTCGCACAGAGCAGCGGTGTCGCTGACGCCACATCCCAGATCAATGCGATCAACACGGTATGGGTACTGATCGCCGCTTTCCTCGTCTTTGGTATGCAGGTTGGCTTTCAGATGCTTGAAACGGGCTTCGCCCGCACCCGTGAGACGGTGAACATTCTCGTCGAGGGGATCGTTGATACGTGTATTTGTGGCATCTTGTTCTGGGCCTTCGGCTTCGCCTTTATGTTCGAGCCGGGCACCCCGTTCATCGGCACCACCGGCTTCTTCCTCCAGGGTCTGGCCGATACCTATGGCACCACCGGTGTGCCGCTGCTGGCTTTCTGGGTCTTCCAGTTCGCCTTCGCCGACACCGCCTCGACAATCACCTCCGGGGCGATGGTCGGTCGCTGCGGCTTCGTCGGTGACATTCTCTACAGTATTGTCGTGACCGGCTTTATCTACCCAATTGTCGGCCACTGGGCCTGGGGGCCGGATGGCTGGCTGGCGGTTATGGGGTTCCGCGACTTCGCCGGATCCACGGTGGTACACACCATCGGCGGCGCGGTTTCGCTGGCCGGTGCTATCGCCCTTGGCCCGCGCCTGGGCCGTGTGTTTAAGCGCGATGGCGGCGGACCCTGGCCGGCCCACGACCTGATCATCGGCGCGGTCGGCGGTCTCATCCTCTGGTTCGGCTGGTACGGCTTTAACCCCGGCAGCACGCTCTCGGCCCTCGATGTCCAGGGGATCGCCCGCGTCTCCTTCAACACCACCCTCGCCGCCTGCTCTGCTGGACTAGCGGCCCTCTTCTACGGCTACGCCCGCATCAAGAAGTGGGATCTTGGCCTCACCGTCAACGGCTTTCTCGGCGGCTTGGTCGCGATCACCGCGCCCTGCTACTGGGTTGATCCGGTGGGCGCGTTCTTCATCGGCATCGGTGGCGCCCTTGTGGTAGTCTGGGGCATCGACCTGCTGGAGCATATGCGGATCGACGACCCGATTGGGGCGGTTCCGGTGCATATGCTGGGTGGAATCTGGGGAACGCTCTCGCTGGGCCTCTTCGCCTCCGGCGCGTATGGCCTGCCGACGCCCAACGGGGTCGATGTCTCTACGGTGATCACTGGCCTGTTCTACGGCGGCGGGTTTACCCAACTCGGCACGCAGGTCATCGGGTCGTTCGCGGTGACGGCGGTGACGCTGGGGGCGTCCTTCATCCTGATGTATGCGCTCAATGCCGTTGGGCTGCTGCGCGTCTCGAAGGAGGGCGAACTTGAGGGGCTGGACATCCACGAGCACGGTGCCTCGGCCTACCCCGAGTACTCGCTGTCCGTCGAGGGGCGTGCCGCCAGTGCCGCCAAGGCACCTGCGGCCTCGCCTAGCTTCGCGCCGGGTGCGCCAGCGCGAACCTGGCGTTAACCGTTCTGTAACACTTACGTAACGATGTCGTGTTAGGATCAAGCTCTGGCGGAACCACGACGTTCCCCAGCGTGCGGCGACGGTCGATGATGATTGGCGCAGGCCGGTTCCAAGATCGAACCAAACCATACAACGGGGTGGGAGCGACGATCATGATGATCGTCGCTCTCGCCATGCAGGGGCGGCTCGCGAGCCGCCCCTGCTTAGTTCGTCCCGCCGTAGTCGCTGCCCTCGGTGACGCGCATGAAGATATCCTCCAGGTCGTTCATCTGTCCGGCGAAGTGTGTCACCACTGCGCCGCCCTGGATGAGGCGGGCGAGCAGTTCGCTCACCGCACGATCATCGCCGTCTACGTCGATCTCGATCTGCGGCGGGATGGCCTCGGGCAGCAGGCGCACATCGAGAACGTGCGGTGTCCCGCGCACGAGATCGGCGGCCTGGGTCAGATCGCTCAACAGGTGGACGACGAAGACGCGGTGGGGCTGGAGCGACTGCATGATCGTCGCCACGTCGCCGGATGCCAGCAGGTTGCCACGTTCGACGATCCCAATATGGGTACACATCTCGGCCAGTTCGGTGAGGATGTGCGAGCTGATCATAATTGTCTTGCCCATGCTGCGCAGTTCTTTGAGCAGTTCGCGCAACTCGACGCGGGCGCGTGGATCAAGCCCGCTGGCCGGCTCATCGAGGATGAGCAGGGCCGGGTCGTGAATCATCGTGCGGGCCAGGCTCAGGCGCTGTTTCATCCCACGCGAAAGCCCCATCACGTCGGCGTCGCGTTTGTGGCTCAGATCCACCAGGGCCAGCAGGTCGTTGATCAGCGTGGTGCGGCGGGCCGTGGGAATGTGGTACGAGGCTGCGAAAAAATCCAGGTACTCCCAAGACTTCATCGCATCATAGACTCCGAAGAAGTCGGGCATAAAGCCAACCGAGCGCCGCACTGCTGCCTGGTCGTCCACCACCGAGTTGCCGGCCACCCATGCCTCGCCGCTGGTCGGCAGCAGCAACGTGGTCAGGATACGCATGGTCGTCGTCTTACCGGCACCGTTCGGCCCGATGAACCCGTAGACCGCGCCCTGCGGAATGTGCAGGCTCAGGCCATTGAGCGCCACGGTGTTCCCATAGCTCCGGGTGAGGTTTTTGGTCTCAACGATGATGGTCATAAATTAGGTGCTCAGCCGGATCAGATAGAGAGTCATACCGCGCTGGAGTTGCCCGTCCCCATCCACAGTCATCTCAATGGCCGGCTGATCGCGCCATGCCAGCAGGTAGGCGGCATCCCGCTCGGGTATGCCCTGCTGTCCCATTGCGGTTGGCCCGCCAAGGGTGAAGCGGTCGAAGGTGAACAGGCTCGACAGCACCCGCTGCTGATTGAACAGGCCATCGGAGGATGTCTCGCCGATTTGGTTAGGGAACGCCTGGAGGTTGAGGGACAGGTTCACCGCAACGCTGGCCCCCGGGCCAACATCCCCGAGATTCTGCACAGAATCGCCAACCACAATCATCGCGTTGCGCAGCGTCTCGCCGCTCGTGTTTCGCAGGGTGCCACTGAACTGCTGGGTGTTATGCGCAAGCTGGCTCTGTACGCTAGGCACATCAGCCACCGGCTGCTCAACCAGGAGCGTGCGTAGGGCCGACACATCGATCAGCAGGTCGGGCACCGTCGCGCCGCTATCGCTCAAACTGACCGGTACCATGCTTGTCTGGAAACCCTCAAACGTGCCGGGCGACACCAGAACGTCGGGGGTGAAGCCCAGGTTGTAGCTGCGCCGCTGCGGCGAGAAAATGCTGACGAAGGCGGTAGCCTGGCCGTCGGGCGCGCCCTCGACGCCTTGGACAAAGGCCAGTTGCGAGATCTGCGGGCGACTTCCACGGATGACGAAGCTGACCCCATAGGCCAGCACCAGGAAGATCGCTACCAGGATCGGCGTTGTCACCCATGCCAAATCCACCCGGCGCAGCCACCGCAGCAGCAGGAAGTTCACCGGGCCAATCACCACAATATAGACGGTGATCAGCAGCAGCAGAATGGCGGGCGAGGGCAATCTGAGCGCGGCGAGCTGGAGTGTGTCACGCACGAGATTCTCGCTGCGCTGGCGAAACGAGGTAGCCAGATGCATGCGATCTTCGATGGTGAGGACGTGCGACCAGAGATCGGGTTCGCCCGGCCAGGCCCGCAGCGCGGCAATGTCGAAGGCGGCAAAAATCACCCGCCCGGCACCCACATCGTGGGTGATCAACAGGTTTGACGCATCGAGAGCGCGGGCGTTGGGATGGAGCGTGATCTGGTTCGCGGTCACGCCCTGAATCAGATCGCCCAAGTCAGTGCGGAGGGCGAGACGTTCGATTGAGTCGACCGGCACATGTGCCCGCAGGTCGCTGCCAAGTTCCACCGGGAGCAGATCTCCCAAACCGCTGGCTACTCGCCTAGCGTCGGGGCCGCCGCTCACCAGGAGTATACCGCCCAGGCGCACCCAGCGACCCAACGCAGCGCGCTGGCCTACCGACAGCGCAGACGTATCCGTGTCGTGAACAGTAATGACATCCAGACCCTCAAGCAGCGCGGCGTCGTTGGGCAACAGATCAACGCTCAGTCGGCTCAGCACCGTGGTCCAACCGTTCACCAGTTTCCCAGACGTAAGACTGTTGAGCAGAGTCTGATCGCTGCTGAGGACGCCAACAGCGATCTCGTTTGTATCAACCGGGTTAAGCCGTACATTGTTGCTCACCAGCGGGCGACCAGCGACCAGCAGGCGCAGCACAGCCAGGCGGGAGCTTGTATTGGTGACAACCGGAAGGACGACCTGCTTACGCGCACCACGGGGCAGATCAACCTCGTAGTGAAAGGACGGCTCCGAGTCGCCGGGGAAGCGCCACTCGATGGTGCCGCGCACGTCGCCGCCATCGTTGGCGACCACCACGTTCACCGGGAACCAGTGAGAAACATGGTACTGTCCATTGCCGTCATAGCCCGTTCGCACATCCAGCGTCACTGGACTCTGCTGGGCTGCGCACACGGCACCCGTCGGCATCAGGACGACGAGGGCAAGCAGGAAAAATCGGAGGAAGCGGGTCAATGTGGCTCCATGCCTGGGAGGGGCGCGGGGAGGGCTTGTCCCTCCCCGAAAAAAACCTTACCCAACCCGCTCTGGCGGCGTATTCAGCTCGTTATAGCGCAACTGGGCAGCGTGGTAGTGCTTCAGGAGGGACAGGGTATCATTCAGGTTCTTCTCCTTCTCGCCGCGCTTGAAGGCAACCTGATAATCATTCACCTTCTGCACCACGTCGCGTGGGCGGGGCACATGATGAAAGCAAAACTTCCCGCCGCTGCCCGCCGTCTCCAGCACCACATTGCCATAGCCGAGCAGGTTACTGACGAAGGTCGTCTCAAAGGCAATATTCGTAATCGCCCCAAGGCTGGCTTGGCGGCGATCCTCGGGGCCGAAGGGTTTCTTCTCAATATCGATCACGTTTGTAGGGTTGAGGATGTAGAGGTCGTTGCGATGATCCTCGATCTCCCACGCCGACCATGCGACAAAGGCGATACATAGCACCACCGAGACGACAGTAAGCAGCATTGGTGAGGGATGGATCAGGCGGGAGACAATCCCAATCACCAGCAGGCCGCCGAAGAGTAGCAGAACCGGCCCGATCAGGGCGCGCAGCATAAAGATCCAGTGCGAGCGCCAGATGATCTCACCGTTGTCCTCGTTAATCTCGGGGTTCTCGTGGAAGAGCCAGCCAAGCATCCTCATGCCGTGCGAGGTCTTAATGTCTTTTTTAAAGACCTTCTTCTCGCCCTTGACATCATAGACCTTCGTCTCGATCATGCGGTCGAACTCTTCAGCCGTGCGCTGCTTGCGAAGAGAGTTCACCAGACCCATGATTTTCTTCTGCATCTCCCTGGGGTTCGCCGCCTCACGAAAGGTGATCTGGCCGCCGATGCGGGCCGACTTCACGATCACCACACCAAAACCGAGCCAGTGCTGGCTGTAGGTCTTCGTAGAGGCAAGCACATCCTGAATATCCTCAATATAGATCTGCTCCTGCACGCGCCGCTCGATCAGACGTGGAATAAGAACCTCATCGTTATCATAGACCACCCGCTTATTGGTGAGGATCAGTTCATCGTTCATCCAGTCATAGGTTGTAAAGAACGTGAAGAGCAGGCTGATCGTCGTCAAAACCATCAGGCCAATGTTGATTGCATCGAAGGACTGACCAACAAACATCATCGGGTCGATATAGAACAACCGGCCGCCGTTATAGCGGAAGTAGATTACGAGCGCGATCACCGATCCAATCCCAAAAAGAATGTTCCGCGTACGCAGATCTTCCTTCTTCGGCTTCTTCTGGCCCGTGGTACGCACCCATAGCGATGTCCAGAGCAGCACGATCAGCGTTTCCGCGCCGATCATAATCCAGTTGACCAGATCGAAGCCGATCTTCTCGCCCGTGTCGGTAACGATGAAGCCACCGCCAAGGCTACGGAAGAAGGCGGTGCCAGCAAAAAGCAGCAGGAAGATCAGCGGCAGGATCAGACGGCTCGTGAGGGCGATCCAGTGACGCCCGGTGACGTGCAGAATTTCCTCACCCTCAACGAGATCGAGCGACTCGGACGCACCCTCAAGCAGCAGACCTTTGAGAAAGTTCAGCATAACTGGCTCCTGAAGCTACCGTGGAGGGAGGGGAGGATGGGCCACCTCCGCATCGCTCCTGCCGATATAGTCGATGATCCAGTCGACCTCAGCATCAGGCGAGAGGCCATCGTTCTTCAGCACCACCGCATCATCGGCGGGGCGAAGCACGTGCTGATCCATGGCATCGCGGCGGGCCATCGCGGAGCGCACCTCGCCGAGAGGGCGGGGGGGCTCATCCTGCGGATGGCGCTCGTCGGCGCGGCGACGGGCGCGCTCATCGAGGGTCGCCTCAAGGTAGATCTTGAGTGGGGCGTCGGGCATCACCACTGTGCCAACATCGCGTCCGACCATCACCACCCGGCCACGCTGGCCGATGACCTGCTGCTGGCGGATCATCTCGCGGCGGACGCCAGGGTAGCGGGCGACCGTCGAGACGCCGCGCTCAACCTCGGGGCTGCGGATGGCCCAGGTGACATCGTTGCCATCGGCGAGGACGGTGTACTGACGGCCATCGTCTGCGGAGGGCGCGACCACCTCAATCACAATCTGTCGGGCCAGGCTCTCGACCGCATCGCAGGAGGCGAGGTCAATTCCAGCCTGGAGGGCGGCAAGGGTAAGGGCGCGGTACATCACGCCCGTGTCAAAGTAGAGGTAGCCGAGGCGGTCGGCCAGCAGTGCGCCGAGGGTACTCTTCCCAGCACCTGCGGGGCCGTCGATCGCAATGACAAGTGGTTGCTGCATAGAGTTTGTGGTGTGGGGCCGACGACTGGCCCTTACACCCAGGATGTCGCGTTGGTATCTACGGCAGAGGCAGACCCTATTGTAGCACGCGAAACTTGTCAGAGGCAAGTCTTTGAAGGACGTTGCACCAGTCCCCGTCCTCACCCGCGCCAGGGCATGAGCAAAGTCAGATCCGGCCCCCTCACCCCCTGCCCCTCTCCCCGTGAGGGAGAGGGGGCTGGGGGGTGAGGGCTGTCCGGCGACCACACGACTTTGCACATGCCCTGTCACCCGCGCCCTATGGATTTCCAGAGCGGCGCAGACGTGCTATAATGGCGTGCAGTATGCCCAGTGGGCGTACCTTTTTGCCGTGTGTCATTACGCATAGTTTTAGGCACGCGTGTGTGCGCCCTGTCGTGTCGGGCAACATGCGTCAGCCCACCTCGTCGGCGCTTGAGTACAACAAAGCACGAGCTTCAGTGGCTCAGTCATTTCGCTCAATGCCCCAAGGCAGCCTACGAGTAGAACCCTCAACAGTTTTGTATAGAAGAGATGGAGAGTATCAAGGGTGAAGGTTACTACTGAGAAGCTTCCAAAAAGCTTGTTGGCATTGCAGATCGAGATCGATAAGGATCAGCTTGAGCGTGGCCTCGACAAGGCCGCACGTCGGCTTGCGCAAAGATACCCTATCCGTGGATTCCGGCCCGGCAAGGCACCTCGCTCGGTTATCGAGCGAACCTACGGGCGTCCCGCTCTGTTGGAGGATGCTACCGACGACCTGATCAATAAAGCGTATCGCGCCACCCTCGAACAGGAGAAGTTCACCCCGATTGGCCCACCAGTCTTCGATGGTATTACGTCGACTGATCCGTTTACCTTCCGTGTGACCATCCCCGTTGCACCCACCACGATCCTTGGCGATTACCGCAACATTCGCTCACCCCTCGACGCTGTTGAGATTAGCGATGCGGATGTGGAGCGAGAACTGGGTCGCGTCCGCGATAAGCACGTTGTCCTCAAAGAACTCGACGAACCACGTCCCGCCCAGGAGGGTGATCGTCTCCGGGTGAACCTCGCTACCATCGTCAGCGACGAGGGCGACGAGGGCGACGAGGGCGACGAGGGCGACGAGGGCGACGAGGGCGACGAGGGCGACGAGGGCGACGAGGGCGACGAGGGCGACGAGGGCGACGAGGGCGATGAGGACGACGAGGGCGACGAGGACGACGAGATCATCAACGAGGAAGGTGAGATCGTTGATGAGGAGATCATCGACAACGCGCACAAGGCGGGCAGTGAAAACGATGGTTCTGAGCAGACCCTCGATCTCGTCTCGGGCCACCTCATCGATGATCTGCGCAACGCCCTCATTGGTCTCAACGTCGGCGACCGCACCGAGGTCACGACCGTGGTACCCGATGACCACGAGGACGAGGCGGTGCGCGGTAAAACGGTGACGTTTAAGGTGAAAGTCAACGGTGTCCAGGAGCGCATTCTGCCCGACTGGGAGGAACTTCCGTCCCTGGAGGGTATCGAGGGTAGCCTTGAGGATCTCCGAAACAAGATACGCGCTGGTCTTGAGAAAAACCGGCGTACCACCGCCGAGCGCACGTTGGTCGAGTCTTATGTCGCGCAGGTGATCGCCACCGCCGAGTTTGACATTCCCGATGTCATGGTGCAAGGGCGGGCTGACGAGTTGCTCCGCGAGCAGGGCCACCAGTTCGAACAGTATGGGATCACCCTTGAGCAGATGCTCCAGTACCACGGCCAGACTCGCGAGCAGGCCGTGACGGAACTGATACCCGAGGCCGAGCGTCAGACGAGAATGACTCTCGTCATGCGTGAACTGGTTGATCGTGAGCGTCTCCGGATCACGCCCGACGAGATCGAGGAAGAGGTGCAGCGCATAGCCCTTGACTACGATGAGGCAGCTCGCGAGAACGTCCTCAAGACCCTGCACACCGAGATGTTCTCGACGGTCGTCAGTTCGGTACTTGATCGCAAGCTGCGTGAGCGGATTATGCTGATCGCCACCGGCGCAGCACCCGCCCTTGAGGAACCCGCTGCCGCCGAGGAACCCGCTGCCGCTGAGGAACCCGCTGCCGCCGAGGAACCCGCTGCCGCCGAGGAACCCGCTGCCGCCGAGGAACCCGCTGCCGTTGAGTAGGGGCTGCATCCCACCCCGTCCTCGCGTCCTCGCGTCCTCGCGTCCTCGCGTCCTCGCGTCCTCGCGTCCTCGCGTCCTCGCGTCTTTGCGTCACATGCGTGTTATGGTTTGACGCAAAGGCGCAAAGGCGCAAAGAACCTCGTTTCGTTCAGCATGATGACAGCGTTATTTCTGCACTATTGCCATCGTACGCTTTCTAGGGATGCACCGATTTGGCCTTCGTGGTATGCTTCTAGCGTAAACGATTCGCCGTGCATCCGGCAGCGAGAATCAACCCGAGAGAGGCGTGTTTTATGAAGTGGACCAGCCCACATCAGAGTATCGACTGGCGCAGCACTTCGAGTACCGATCTTCCCTCCGCCCTCATCCCAATGGTCGTTGAGAGCAGTAGCCGGGGCGAGCGGGCATTCGATATTTACTCGCGGCTGCTCAAAGAGCGGATTATTATCCTGGGTACTCCTATCGAAGATCAGATCGCAAACCTGATCGTCGCCCAACTGCTCTTCCTGGAGAGCGATGACCCAGATCGCGACATCTGGCTCTACATCAACAGCCCTGGTGGATCGATCACGGCTGGTCTCGCCATCTACGACACGATACGCCACATCCGGCCCAGCGTGGCTACCGTCTGCGTGGGCATGGCCGGTAGCATGGCCACGCCGATCCTGGCGGGCGGCGCACGCGGCAAGCGCTACAGTCTGCCCCACTCGACCATCCATATGCACCCGGCTGGCGGTGGTGCTCGCGGCTATGCCCCCGATGTCGAGATTATGGCCCGCGAGTTGCTCCGTGAGCAGCAGCTCATCCGTGAGTTGCTGGTTACGGATACCGGCCAGACTCTTGAGCGGATCTCAAAGGACTTCGACCGCGACCTGTTTATGACCCCGATTCAGGCAAAGGAATACGGGATCATCGACGAGATTTTGACCCGTGAGGATCTTTCTGTTAGCGAGAAGAAGTAGCCTGGCGGTCGGGGGCGGGCACGTTGTCTGCCGGCAGACGTGCCCCGCCGCCTGACTGCTCCGTTTCGGCTCCCTGGAGAAACTCCATGACCCGCACCCGTAACACAACTGCCCGTGGAGCCTACGTCTGCTCGTTCTGTGGTCGGGGGCAAGACGAGGTGCAGCGCCTGATCGCGGGTCCTGGCACGGTCTTTATCTGCGATGAGTGCGTGGCACTGTGCAGTGCGATCATCGCCGAGGAGACAGAGCATGCGGCACCTGCGCCGCGCCGTAGCGCGCCCCTCGGGCCGGTTCGCCTGCCTACCCCACGCAAACTTCGCGAGAAGCTTGACCAGTATGTGATCGGCCAGGATCGGGCGAAGGTGGTACTCTCGGTTGCCGTGTATAACCACTATAAGCGGATCAAGGCCGGCGCGAAGGTCGACGATGTCGAGTTGAGTAAGAGCAATATCTTGCTGCTTGGTCCCACCGGCAGCGGCAAGACGCTCCTCGCCCAGACGCTCGCCCGGATCCTTGATGTGCCCTTCGCTATTGCCGACGCGACTGCACTGACCGAGGCTGGCTATGTCGGTGAAGATGTAGAGAACATTCTGCTGCGGCTCATCCAGGCCGCTGACGGTGATATCGAGCGCGCCCAGACGGGGATCATCTACATCGATGAGATCGACAAGATCGCCCGCAAGTCCGATAACCCCTCGATCACTCGCGATGTCTCCGGTGAGGGTGTGCAGCAGGCTCTGCTGAAGATCCTTGAGGGCGGCGTGGCCCACGTTCCACCTCTGCCAGGCCGCAAGCACCCCCAGCAGGAGTATATCTCCTTCGACACGACTCACGTGCTATTCATCTGCGGCGGTGCTTTTGAGGGCGTCGATGAACTGATTGCCCGCCGCATGCGCGGCAAGAGTATGATTGGCTTCACTAGCGCCCGGCTTAGCGAGGACAGCGATGATCAGACGAAGTTGCTCAGCCAACTCAACCAGGACGACCTGCTGCACTATGGGTTCATCCCCGAGTTCATTGGTCGCGTCCCGGTGATCGTCTCACTGGAGCCGCTCACCAACCAGGCCATGCTGCGTATCCTGACGGAGCCACGCAACGCGGTGATCAAGCAGTACCAGAAACTCCTCTCCCTCGACCACGTGGATCTTGAGGTTACGAGTGACGGCCTGGAGGCGATTGTCGAGCGAGCGATGCAGGCGAAGACCGGTGCCCGCGCCCTGCGCAGTATTGTCGAGGAAGTATTGCTCGACGTGATGTATGAAGTGCCTGCCCAAGAGCATATCGGTCGCTGCATCATCAACGCCGAGGTCGTCCAGGGCCGTGGACACCCCATCCTCGTGCCGCGCACCGACTTTCGCCGTCGCCTGGATGAAGCCGTATAGGAATGCAAAATGCAAAAGAGCCGCACCGCTCCTAGCGTTTTTGTATTTTGCATTTTGCATTGATTATGCCGCCAATCCGCCGCACATCTGAACGCACCGCCGATGAGGCTCAGACCCCGCGTAGAATCCTGATCGCCGACGATGATCCCTCCATCGCGGCACTGATTCAGATCACGCTGAAAGACCCGCGCTACGAGATTACTGCCGTCGCGAATGGCCTGGAAGCCCTTAAGTCGTTCGAGAAGAAGCCCTTCGATGTGGTTATCCTCGATGTGATGATGCCCTATGTGGACGGGTTCGAGGCGTGCGAGCGCATCCGCACCCAGAGCGATGTGCCGATCGTCATCCTCACCAGCCGCGATGGCACCGAGGATGTCGTCCACGGATTTGAACTCGGTGCCGACGACTATATCACCAAGCCCTTTAAGACGGCTGAGCTGATCGCACGGGTTGAGTCGATCCTGCGCCGCGTCGAGGGCTACTCAACGCGCCGCGCCCCGCCGGTGGTGCGCGTGGGCGACCTGGAGATCGATGAGCCTCGCCACCGCGTTACCGTGCGCGACACCGATGTGAACCTTACCCCGATGGAGTTCGAACTGCTCTACTTCCTCTCCGCTAACGCCGGACAGGTCTTCGACCGCGAAATTCTGTTCCGTGAGGTCTGGGGCTACGAGTATGTGGGTGAGACGAACTTGGTCGATGTGTGTGTGCGCCGCCTACGTGAGAAGGTTGAACTATTGCCATCACGGCCACGGATCATCCTCACGGTGCGCGGCGTCGGATATAAGCTGGCCGATGGATGAGCAATCCCATGGATCACGTCCACGTCTCAACCCACCCGCTTGTGCTGCATAAACTGGCCTTGCTGCGCAATGAGATGACCGAGCCGAAGAAGTTTCGCGAACTGGTGCGCGAGATTGCGCAGTTGCTCTTCTACGAGGCGACCCAGGATCTCTCTCTGGCCCGACTGACGGTGCAGACTCCCCTTGGCCCTGCCCAGGGCTACGAGGTGGCCGAGCGGGTGGGGATCATGCCCATCCTGCGCGCCGGGCTGGGTATGTCCGAGGCGGTGGTGGAGATCCTGCCCACCGTCCACGTCTGGCACCTGGGGCTCTACCGCGACCACGAGACGCTCCGGCCGGTGACGTACTATAATAAGCTGCCCGCAGAGCCGGACATCGACCTGTCGATGATTGTCGATCCGATGCTGGCCACCGGCGGATCGGCGGTAGCCGCCGTGGATATTCTCAAGAACTGGGGCGCGAAGCGGATCAAGTTCCTCGGCCTGATCGCCGCACCCGAGGGCGTGCAGATGCTGAGCACGGCCCATCCCGATGTCGAGATCTACCTCGCTGCCATCGACAGTCATCTCAATGAGCGCGGCTATATTGTCCCTGGCCTGGGCGACGCTGGCGACCGACAGTTTGGGACAGGGTAAACAATGCAAAATGCAAAATGCAAAATGCAAAATGATCATTATTACATTTTGCATTTTGCATTTTGCATCTTGCATTGATTATGATCGTATTAGCGCTCTCGCTCACCCTGTTCGTCGCCTTCGGTGTGACGGTTCTGCTCATCCCGCCGCTGATCCGCCTGAGCGTGCGCCAGGGCTGGGTGGCGCAGCCGGGGCCGCGCCACGTTCACCGCGAGCCTACGCCTACGGTTGGCGGACTGGCGATCTTGGCGGGGTTCACCGTGGCCCTGCTGCTGAGCTTCGCCCTGGAGCGGCTTGACCCGGCCCTGACACGCTCACCCTTTGAGCACCTGCGCCTGGGGTTACTGCTGGTCGGCGCGGCGCTGGTGGCGATGATCAGCCTGATCGACGACCTGCGCGACCTGCCGGCCCTGCCGCGACTCGGCGTGCATATCCTGGCGGCCCTGATTGCGGTCGGGCCGTACCTGTGGGATCACACGCTCTACGCTGATGCCCTCGGATCGCCTACCGAGGCCAGCGGGATCATCCTGACCGCGTTTAACTTCCCCTTCCTCAATCAGATCCCGCTGCATCAGATCAGCCCGTGGCTGGCGATTGGCGCGACGATTTTTTGGGTGGTCGGGATGCAGAACATGGTCAACTGGGCTGACGGACTCGACGGGCTGGCTGGCGGGGTGACGCTGATCGCTGCCGCGACCCTGGCGTTGCACACGCTGCGCCTGCATCCGCCGCAGCAGACTGTGGCCATGCTGCCCCTGGCCCTGGCCGGAGCCTGCGCCGGTTTCCTGATTTTCAATGTCCACCCGGCGCGGATCTTTATGGGCGATGTGGGCGCGATGACGATTGGCTACATCCTCGGGCTGAGCGCGATCATCGGCGGGGCCAAACTGGCTACGGCTCTGCTGGTAATGGGCGTGCCGATGATCGATATGGCCTGGCTCATCCTGGCACGCACGATCCGGGGCGACTCGGCGGCCCACGCTGGGCGCGACCACCTGCACCATCGGCTGCTCGACCTGGGGCTCTCGCAGCGTCAGGTGGTTCTCTGCTACTACACGCTCAGCGCGACTTTCGGGGCTATCGCTCTGCTCGATTTCTTCACGCCGCTGATGAAACTGGCGGCGCTGCTGCTGCTCGGCCTGCTGGTGGTCGGGATCATGCTCTACGCCGCCCGACAGCGTCCCCTCGCGGGCACAAAAAAAAGCGGGTTGTAGGGAGTGTTTTTCTCCCGACAACCCGCTTTTTTTCAGCTCTCAGACTGCCTTCTTCATCTCATAGTCGTTCAAGATCTTCTCAGTCTTCGCATCCACGATCCGGTTGATCAACCGACGGGACTCGTGCTGGTCGCGCAGGGTCTTCGACAGGCTAAAGCACGAGCCCATCGTGAAGAAGAAACCCATCGCGAAGTAGCCTTTGACCCAGGCATCCACAGGGAGGTACCAGATCCCGAGGATCATCAGGCCCGATGAGATGGCAAACGAGAGCCAGACGAAGGCGATCCAGGCGGGCGAGTCCTTCTGGTTCTGCTGGGTATCCACGGCGTTGCTCCTTGTATCCTGCTGTCTACAGTGCGTTCTCTGGTCGTAGCATAGCAGGTATGACAGCAGCGGCGCGGTAGCCCAAAGGATACTCGCTAGAGCGTGACCTGGCCCTTCAGGAAGCGCAGGGCCGTCTCGGCGAGGATGGCTGAGCCGGTGGGCAGGCAGCGCTCGTCGATGTCGAAGATCGGCGTGTGGTGTGCGCGCACCACGCCGTCGCCGATGGCCGCGCCGAGCATAAGCATGGCACCAGGAACCTTCTGGCACATGTAGGCGAAGTCCTCGGCACCAAGTCCGGCGGGCGACCGGTCGAAGGAGTCCTCGCCGAGATACTCGCGGCTTACGGCTTCTAGCCAGCCCGCCACGCGCTGGTCATTCCAGCCAGCCGGATAGCCGCGTGTGATCGTGAGGCGGTAGTCGCCGCCGAGGGCACGGGCCACGCCGAAGGCGCGCTCGACCTCTTCGGCCAGTTTGCTGCGTACATCCTCGCTATAGCTACGCAGGGTGCCCTCGATGGAGATCTCGGCGGGGATGACGTTCGAAGCGTCGCCACCTCGCACCACACCGATGCTGAGCACATTGGGCTGCACCGGGTCGATTCGCCGCGACTTAATGCCATAGAGGGCGTTAATCACTGCGGCAAGCATGAACACCGTATCGGTACCCTCGTGGGGGGATGCACCGTGACCACCGGTGCCGAGGATCGTGGCCTTGAAGTCATCCACCGCCGCCGATGTCCAACCCGAGCGAATGGTGACCTGACCAATCGGCAGGGTTGAGTCGACGTGCAGGGCGATCACGGCATCCACACCTTCCATCGCCCCATCGTCGATCATTCGCGAGGCACCGCTTTTGCCCTCATCGTCCCACATTTCTTCAGAGGGCTGGAAGAGAAAACGCACCCGACCGCGCAGACCATCGGCAGCGAATCGTTCGCGCAGCAGGTGCGCGGCACCGAGCAGCATGGCGGTATGGGCGTCGTGGCCGCAGGCGTGCATCACCCCAGCGTTCATCGACGTATAGGGCTGGCTGATCGCCTCACTAATCGGCAGGGCGTCCATATCTGCGCGAATGGCAATGGTGGGGCCATCGTCATCACCGAGATCGCCAACCACACCGGTCTTGCCGACACCGGTGCGGACACGGATGCCGCCGATTTCACGGAGAGTGTCGGCCACCAACGCGGCGGTACGGGTCTCCTGAAAACTCAGCTCGGGGTGGGCATGAATATCGCGGCGGAGGCGGATCAGTTCATCGGCGAGTGCGCGAGCGTGTTCAAACATACGTGGTTCCTCTTATACGTCGTGGGTGTGTTTCAACATACCTTGCCCTCACCCCCCAGCCCCTCTCCCTCACGGGGAGAGGGAAGATTCCGCACCAGGAGGCGTCCGACTCCCCCTCTCCCGTTCAGGGAGAGGGGGCTGGGGGGTGAGGGCTGAGCGGCGGCAGACCCCTCGAAAAGTATTAGGTTTAGAGGCTGAGGGGTGAGGGTTGGATGGCGATGACGCGACGATGTAACGGCCCCGAGTATACACCATCGTTAAGACGAGGGCACGGCGAAGGCGCATGGTATAATGCACACATAACTTGTTTGCACATCAGAAATGCGGGCACGGCCCGCAAGAGGAGGCAGAGGCCATGGAGCGGCGCGTAGTTGTCACTGGGATGGGCGTTGTCAGCCCGCTCGGGCTGGATGTGCCATCGCTCTGGCAGGGCATTGTAGAGGCCCGCAGCGGCATTGGGCCGATCACGCTCTTCGACGCGGCTAGCTTCGATACTCGGTTCGCTGGTGAGGTCTGGGGCTTCGACCCGACCAACTACATGGATCGCAAGGAGGTTCGCCGGACGGATCGCTTCGTCCACTTCGCAATCGCCGCCGTCCAGGAGGCGCTACGAACCTCGGAGCTATCGATCACAGACGCGAACCGCGACGAGATCGGCGTCTACTTCGCCAGCGGGATCGGCGGGATCGCCACGCTAACTGAGCAGATCGACGTATTGCGCGCCCGTGGGCCTGGGCGGATCAGCCCCTTTCTCATCCCGGCGATGATCACGAACCTGGCGGCTGGCCATGTCTCGATCCTGTCGGGCGCACGCGGCCCGAGTATCTGTACCACCTCGGCCTGCGCCAGTTCGGCCCACGCTATCGGCGAGGCCGCCGAGACGATCCGCCGGGGTTGGGCCCAGGCAATCATCGTCGGCGGCGCTGAGGCGGCGATGACCCAGATCGGGATCGCGGGCTTTAATGCGATGCGCGCCCTCTCGACCCGCAACGATAGCCCCCAGACGGCCTCGCGTCCCTTCGATGTCAGCCGCGACGGGTTTGTGATGGGCGAGGGCGGTGCCGCGCTGATCCTTGAGGATTTGGAACACGCCCAGGCCCGTGGCGCGCACATCTTGGCCGAACTGGTTGGCTACGGGGCCTCCTCCGACGCCGTGCATATCACCAGCGTGGACGAGGGCGGGGTCGCCCGCGCTCTGCGCCTGGCCCTCAAGCGCGGCGGTGTGCGGCCCGAGGAGGTGAACTACATCAATGCCCACGCCACCTCGACGCCCGCAGGCGACCCGGTGGAGACGGCGGCGATCCGCACGGTGTTCGGCGGTCGCGAGAGCGCCCCGCCGGTCAGTTCCAGTAAGTCGCAGTTCGGCCACCTGCTCGGCGCAGCTGGCGCCATCGAGTCGATTGTCAGCATCCTCGCTATGCAGCATAGCCTGTTGCCCGCCACGATCAACCTGAGCGATCCCGATCCGGCATGCGATCTGGACTATGTGCCGAATACGCCACGCCCGGCGGAACTCAATGTGGTGATGAGCAACTCGTTTGGCTTCGGTGGCCATAATGTCTCGCTGGTCTTCCGTCGGTTTGTGGCATAGAACGAGGTTTTGGATTTTAGGTTTTGGATTTTGGATTTTAGGTTTTAGGTTTTGGATTTTAGGTTTTATATTCTGCACGGCTGACTTTTGGACGTTCGTGAAGAGGGGATTTTCTGCATACTGATGCGGTAAAACGCCCTTCTATAGAATGTCTAGCTTTAACCCGTGCAGA
>CAIRFY010000246.1 GCA_903877945.1 uncultured Oscillochloris sp.
AGAGCAGGCCACGCGCATCACCAAACCGTCGGACAGAGTCTTCTGGCCACGCGAGGGTAAAGGCACCGAACAGCATGGCTGCGCAGAGCTGATGGCTATAGAAATTACCGGCGTAGGGCACGGCGGTTGTCCCCAGGCCATAGGCCAAAGTTCCCAGCGCCGCCAGCGGTTCGCCCGCGCCCAGGCGCAGCAAGAGCCGGTAGAAGAGGACTCCCAGCGTCGCCGCAGGCGTGGCCACCGCCAGCAAGGTAAGCAGATACTGAACCAGCGCCACGCGCAGCTTATCCTCGCGCAGCCCACTCCCTTCGGCGCGCAGGCTACTCTCTAGCGCCCCGACACGACCGAGACGGGAAAGACGTTCGGCCACTGGCGGCAGATCGAGGATCGGACTCAGGGCCATGTAGGCAGGCAGCGCCAGCAGCGCGAGGCCCGGCGGCTTATCGCTGTAGGTGCGCCCCCGGTAGAGGGCGTAGTCGCCGGTGTTGGCGACATAGCGGTCAATGCTGACCGTATGATCGTCCACCAGCGCCAGCACCAGATCCAGCCGCGAGTTCTGGTTCCAATCGGCCCAGCGTGGCAAGGTGTAGGCGTAGCAGATCAGCAGCAAGCAGAAAAGGACGGCGGTGCGGCGCATAGGCGAGTACTCCGTTTCTCATGGTCGCCGTACATAGAGGTTATACAGCCCTTCGTGCTGGGTGAGGGTGTAGTCCCGCTCAAGCGTGCTGCCTGAATAAATGCCAACCCACGCGCCAAACGAGCCAACGATGACATACGGTGGCCGGTCGCTCAGTCCGTCGTAGCGCAGGGCCGGGCCACTGAGCCAGGTCTGGCGCACGGCGGTATCGAGGAGCGAGATCGGCGGATAGTGGTAGCGGTGGTCAGTAAGCACACCCAGCTCAGGCTCCCAGGTTTCTACAACGCTGTTTGTCGGCACATGGGCATCAAGGTAGGCAGCCATACGCTGGGCGCTGTCGTCGGGCTGGAGGATGGCCCGTGCGCTCAGGGTGATCGGCATGGCGATGATCAGGGCGGCGTAGATAACTGTGGCCCAGGCCAGAATTGGGCGACGGCCTGTGCGCAGGGTGTCGATCACATCGGCCAGGAGCCGGGCCACGGCCAGGGCACCGAAGGCCACGGCGGGGAAGGCGTAGCGCGGCCAGCCGAGGGAGACCATGTACCAGCAGAGCCAGAGGACGGGGAGCAGCAGCAGCAGCAGTTCGCCGAGAGCTTGGGGCGTGCGGGCGCGGCAGCGCCACAGGCCATAGGCCAGGGCGGGCAGTAGGAGACCGCCGTAGGGTTGAATGATATAGCGCACCGCTCGCAGGCTCGCCTCTCGATCAAAGACGAAGATCGCCCCCCCGGCGGCCTGACGGGTTTGGGCCAGGTTCGCTGCAAAACCTCCCGGCCCGAGGAACTGGAGTTGCACGAGGGTCCACAGACCGAAGCAGGCGCAGGCGATAATCACCGGCAAGAGCCGGTGCGCCCAGTTCCCAGCGCGGTAGTAGCGCCAGTCGAGCAGAGATAGCAGAACTAGAGTCGGTGGCAGGATAAGCACAAACTGGTTTTTCGTCACCAGGGCCAAGCCAAATCCAAGGCCCGCCAAGACGCTGAGCGTTGTCACTCGGTTGCGGCTATGGAGGGCGCTCGTCCAAGCCAGAGCACCCAGAAAGAGGAAGGCAAGGCCGGGTATCTCACCCAGCACCTGCCGACTGTACTCAACCATGCCGTCGAATCCGACGGTGCGCGAGGCAAGTAACAGGGCTAGGGAGAGCAGAGCCACTCTACCGCCATGAATCTTGCGAGCTAGGGCGAATCCGACGGCTAAGGCCAGCAGCCCGTAAGCTGCGATCACGAGCCGCCCCTGGAGCAGGCCGACCCCAAAGAGCTGAAACACCAGGGCGACCGGCAGCATCACCGTTGGGCCGACGCCGACGGTGGGGCCGTAGTAGCGGAATCCCTCGCTGCTGATGTCGGCATAAACTCCGTGCTGCACCAGCGTCTTCGGCACGTGCAGGTGCGAGCCCTCATCGAACCACGTGCGCGGCGCGTAGGGCAGGTTCACCAGGACGAGCAGCAGGGCCAGGACGATCAGCCCGGCCTGGGCTACCCTCTCCCATCTACGGGTTACTGGTTGCACCTCGACAGCAGCAGAAGTGATCATCATTACTCCTTCAGCGCACGCCGTAGATCGTCACGTCCTCGGCACGGAAGACCGGTACAAACAACGCGGAGCCGCCTGGGTCAAACTGGCCCAGGGCGCGCTCCTCGGCACCGTAGACGACATACGTCACTGCGAAGCGGCGTAGCAGCGTGCTGCGCTCAGCCTCGGGCGTTGCCGCCGCGAAGAAGCGCGATACCCTGGCCTGCTTGTCGTAGTACGCAACCGTCTGCGCCCAATGGCCGAGGAATGTGCGTGCATCGCTATAGACCGGCACATACTGGCCGACATCCAGTCCGCTCAGTACCACATCCGCACGGGTGGCCTGCACACCAAGCCAGCGCAGCGCAGATTCCTCGCCCCGGCTGAGGTAGTAGGGTGCAGCGTGACGATTCAGGTCGTAACCGCGCCATATCAGCAGGTAGAGGTTGGTGGGCAGGACGGCGAGCAGGAGCAGAACGGGTAGCATCTGAGCCAGACGCGCCCATTTGTGGGCGATAGCAGGCATAATCTGGCGGTGCAGCAGGCGCACGGCGAATATTCCCACCGGCACTTGCCACGCGGTGAGCATGTGGATCTGGAAGTCGCTAGGAATGTAGAGCAGCAGGAAGCCAACCAGCAGCCAGGCCAGCAACAGGAGATCCGCGTTACTGGCGGTCTTCAGCGCACGGGCAATCTCTGGACGACCGCGTGTGGTGAATATGCCGTAGATCGCTGCGCCAATCACCACGAGCAGCGGAAGTCCGATCAGCACCAGCAGATGCAGCGGCGACGGCGTGTAGACCCCGGCGTTGGCAAACTGCGCCAGCACCTGACGCCACAGCGGGTCGCGGCTGGTGATCCAGGTGAAGTAGAGGGCGGGCGGAGCGGCCAAGCCGCCGATCAGGGCCAGCGACACTCCACCAAACCAGGGGATGCGTCGGTCGCGCAGCCAGATCAAGGCGAGGGCACCAGCGGGCACCAGGCTAATGATCAGCAGATCGTAGGCGTGCTGGAGGGTAAGCAGCAGCGCGAGCGTGGCCGCACCAACCACCACTAGGCGGCTATGCTGATCCAGAATGCGGAGAAAGCACCAGAAGATCGCCAGGATCAAGGTTGTGGCGACGGCGAAGTGCGGGAAGGCCGCGATCACCAGCAGGGTATTCGGCTCGGCCACGTAGACATCGAGTGGGAACGGTACGCCGCTCATGCCACGCGCATACTTGACGATCACCCAGATCCAGCCCAGTCCGGCACCGAGGATGATCAGTAGGTAGGCGTTGAGTCGCTCGGCACGACCACTGGTGAAGCGTGCGATCACCGGGTAGAGCATCAACAGCAGGGCCGTACCTGCGATAAAACGTAGCCCCTGAAAGAGTGCCGGGATGCTCCAGCCTGTGACGACCTGGAGCCGACCCACAATCAGCCAGAGCAGGTTGAAGAGTGCGGGCGGATTCGGCTCGGCAGTCATCCGGTTCGGCACCAGCCAGTTGTTGCGGTGGTCGCGTAGCCAGGAGAAGTACTGAACCGTATCCGGCACATCAAAAATAATACCCTGGAAGCGTCGCTCGGGCGGGCTCGACAGGTAGCCGTAGAGATAGGGCAACGCAGTGATCGGCAGCACCAGCGCAATCACCCCGCCAATAATCCAGCGCTCGCTCAGATCGTACCAGCGCCGCGCCGCACGTGTCCGATCCGGAACGACAGCGTACTCTGGCGAGGCTGGGGTATCACTCCTAAGCGACGCTCCCTAAAGAGTAGGCACGACGCGCAGCAGCGATGCATAGTTTTGGGTCATCTGGATCACACACGGATCACGTCGCAG
This sequence comes from uncultured Oscillochloris sp., assembly GCA_903877945.1. GTDB lineage: Bacteria > Chloroflexota > Chloroflexia > Chloroflexales > Chloroflexaceae > Oscillochloris. The sequence goes on from CAIRFY010000246.1 coordinate 3,963, forward strand.
GGCGAAAATGAGTGGTCCACCGATGACACGCATGGCGCTGGCGGCCAGCAAAACAAGTTTATAGGCAGCGACACTCGCCGACCCGTAGTGCTTGCGGAAGAACTGCACCCGGCTGCGAAAGAGGCGCAGGAAGGTTGTCTGTGGCACCAGGCGCGAGCTACCGCCCCAGATGTGAGTAGCCGTAACGTCGGGGATAAAGTAGTTCTTCCAGCCAGCGCGGCGTAGCCGATAGCAAAGATCAACCTCTTCGGAGTACATAAAGAACTGTTCATCGAAGAGGCCAATCTGGTCAATCACCGAGCGTCGCAGGATCAGACATGCGCCCATCAGCGCATCCACCGGACGCTGATCGTCCATGTTCCAGTAGGTCAGTTTATAGTGACCAAAGGCCGGGTGCTGTGGAAAGGCCCGATCAAGCCCAAGGGTGGTGTAGAGTTCGGTGAGTACGGTCGGGAAGGCCGTCACCGAGCGCTGGAGACTGCCATCCTCGTAGAGCAATTTGCAGCCGGCGCTGCCCGCATCCGGGTGGGTATCCATAAAGGCGACGAGCCGATCCACCGTGTCCGTATGGACGAAGGCATCCGGGTTGAGCAGTAGCAGGTAGCGCCCATGCGCGATGGCCGCGCCCTGATTGTTCGCTCTGCCGAAGCCGATGTTCTCCTGGTTGACGATCATCCGCACCGCTGGAAATCGCTCACGCACAACTGCGACACTATCGTCGCTGGATGCGTTATCAAGCACGATCACCTCAAAGCTGCTGCGCTGGACGGTCGCGTAGACACACTCCAGCGCACGGATCAGTAAGTCGCGCACGTTCCAACTGACGATGATGATCGAGAGATCGAGTGTTGCCATGATC
>CAIRFY010000247.1 GCA_903877945.1 uncultured Oscillochloris sp.
ATTTACAACTGTAGTACTAGAGAATAGCAGGCGTGACGGTCGTCAAAGGAGTCCTTCCTGCCTGAAGCTAAAGCTGGCATCGGCTGAAATGATCAGGTGGTCAAGCACACGGATATCAACGGTCGTCGCCGCAAGCTCAATCGCTCTTGTCAATGTTTTGTCCTGCTCGGATGGCTGCACCCGCCCGTTCGGGTGATTATGCGCCAGGACAATTGCCGCAGCGTTACGCCGCAGAGCGGCTGTTATCACCGTGCGCGGATAGACTGCGGCGCGATTGATTGTCCCCTCCTCCAGACGCTCAACCCCGTCGCGCAGCAAGCGGTAGCCTGAGTCAAGGTAGCCAACCTCGAACACTTCATGATCCAGCGCACCGATCCGCAGACGCCAAAAATCGATCAGTATACGACGATCAGTAAACATGGGCTGCTCTTCAGCCGACTGGTGCACGTAGAGTCCCGCCACTTCGCGAACCAGTTTGAGAGCGACGGGGGCTACCTCGCCCAGACCGTCTACCTGTCGCAGTTCAGCGACGGGCGCATCCAGGATTCCCCGCAGCGTGCCAAAACGATCAAGGAGTTGCTTCGCCGGGATCTTGACATCAGCCCTAGGGATTGCCAGCGTCAGCAACAGTTCAACAATCTCATAATCGGCGAGGCCCGAGAGTCCGGCGCGCAGGAAGCGCTCTCGCAAGCGACCACGGTGGTCATGATAGTGCGGCTGTGTCATGATACCGACCTCAATTCCCGCGACGCGGGAAGTCCTCAATAAAGCCACTCCTCAATGTGGTACAAGGCCACACGCGGATGGCCCTGCGTGGCTGTGCGCGCCCCGGCCTTCAGATCGTCCATCTGGGAGTCGAGGGCGGATGGGGAGAGGGGCACAATGCCTAGCTCGTGCGCCCGGTGCGCGTAACCGCTATCGTCGGACACAATCAGCGGCGAGATATACACCAGGTCGCCCGCATCAAGCCCCATCGCCGCCAGGGCCGCCAGGGACTGCGCAACGTGTTGCGGGGCCAGGGACGCTCCGCCCACCCCGGCGAGGAGAATGATCCCGACCTGGATGCCTGCGGCCTTAATGCGCTCAATGGTTGTGACGCACTGCTGCGGCGATCCGGGTTTGTTGAGTAGGTTGAAGACCGCCTCGTCGCCGCTCTCCAGCCCAATGTAGACCCGCCGCACCCCGTAGGTACGCAGTTCGGCGTACTCGTCCGTCGTCTTCTGCTCAGCCCCAAAGATGTCCAGAAAGGCGTACATATCCTGAGCAGGCAACTCGTCGCGGACGACCTGTAGCAACTCGCGCAGGCGCTGCTGCGGGACAATCAGCGCGTTGGCGTCGCCGAGAAAGATCGAGCGCCGCATCCCGATCCCACGCCCGAGGAGCGCCTTGACCTGCTGGATGTGGTGCTGTAGCACCGCCGGTGACTTAATCCGAAAGCGCCGGTCGCGGTAGAAACTACAGAAGGTGCAGCGATTCCAGCTACAGCCCTCCGTCATCTGGAGTACCAGGGCGCGATACTGATCTGGCGGCACAATGCTGATTGGCAGGTATGTAGACTGGAACATACGCCGGTTGACAAGGGCACGATCCTCGTCCCACTCTAAAATCAGTGCAAGCCAGCCACGCACATCATCGCTCAACGCATGGGTGATTCCGGCAACGATCCGCACCACACGGGCGTAAACCGTTGCGCGCAGGCGGGCAGCCTCGGCGTCAGACAGAAGCCGCCGCAGCTTCGGCGCAGGTGGCGACGCGGCGATTTTAAGCAAAATATCTCCCGAGAGGCCGAAGCGATAATTCCCACCATCGAGAAAACAGCCCAGGGTACGGCCCTCGCAGTCGAAGGAGAAGGTCGCGTGCAGATTATCTGAGATCGTCAGCACCCAGGGTTGTACATTGATGTAGATCGACCCAAGATCCGGGGTGGTTACAACGGAGGTTGTGGCACGGGTCGCAGTCTTATGCTTATCCATCGGCGGTTTTCCTCAACACGGGGAGAAACAGATGGAATTGTAGCATCTCGCACGGCAGGCGGGCAAGAAGGTTCACCGGGGGGTTGGGCTGGTGCAAAGTCACCCGCCGGCCCTCACCCCCTGCCCCTCTCCCTAGGGAGAGGGGAGTAGATCCCGTTCTGGTGCGGAATACTCCCCCTCTCCCTCTGGGAGAGGGGGCTGGGGGGTGAGGGCTGCCCGACGATCACACGACTTTGCACCAGCCCTGTCTATTCCCCAAATTTCCGCCGCCGGATGGTATAATAGTGATGACGTAACGTATGTGCGGCGGCGACGCGGCATCGGCATAATGGGGGTATATCCCGGTGGGATTGGATCAACACGGTCGCTGGGCGGTTCCGGCAGCCATCACCGCGCTGGTGATCGCCGCCGATCAGGTGAGTAAAGCCTGGATCGTACAAAACCTCGGCCCTGAGACAATGACGCGCTCCATCACGGTCGTCGGCGATGCGGCGCATATTGTCTACTCGCACAATACCGGGGTCGCCTTTAGTTTATTTCAGGGCATGCCGCAACTGCTCACAGTAGCAGGGCTGATGATCGTCGCAGGAGCGATCTACTTCTACGCCACACAATTGCCGAACCGGCGCGTGTCTGTTCAGGTGATCCTGGGGCTGATCATGGGCGGTGCCTTCGGCAACCTGATCGACCGGGTACGCCTGGGCTATGTGGTTGACTTCATTCAGGTAGGTTGGTTCCCGGTGTTTAACCTGGCCGACAGCGCGATTACGGTTGGCGCGGCCCTGCTGATGCTCCAATTTCTGCGTGAAGAGATCACACAGCGCCGGGAAGATCAACCGGTGATTTCGTAGTGAGGCATCAGATGGTATCTCGGTTTGGCCCGATCCCCACACGCTGGGCGATTCCTGCCACCCTGGCGCTGGTGATCTTTGCGGGTGACCAGATCAGCAAGGCATGGGTGGTATTGTGGCTCGGCCCCGAGCCACTCCTGCGGGCAATCTCCCTTGGCCCGTCCTGGCTCAACCTCGTGTACTCACGGAACACCGGGGTGGCCTTCGGGCTCTTTCAGCATGTGCCCCAGCTCTTCATTTTCACCTCGATCCTGATCACCGCCGGGGCCATCTATACCTATGTCGTTCATCTACCAAACCACGTTACCTGGGTGCAGGTGGCGATGGGTCTGATCCTCGGCGGGGCGGTGGGCAATATCTCCGACCGGCTGCGGCTCGGTTCGGTGGTGGACTTTATGAGCGTGGGCTGGTGGCCCGTGTTCAATCTGGCCGACAGCGCGATTAGCACCGGGGTAACGGCGCTGGCCGCCTACCTGATCTTTATCGGCGACGATCTGCCGGCCGCGCCGCGCCCCGCGCCCCACGACGATGGGCTGCTCAACGATCTGCTCGACCGGGATCTGGAGTAAGGCATGTTTCAAAATGGGTACATTCAGCTTTACAGTCTTGCGATGAGGCGATGAGGCGATGAGGCGATGAGGCGATGAGGCGATACGGAACGCCTCACCGCGTCATCGTTTCATCGCAAGACTGTCACGCTGGATTGAACCATCCCTAAGGCATGTTTCA
>CAIRFY010000248.1 GCA_903877945.1 uncultured Oscillochloris sp.
ACAAGGTTTCAGGTACCAGGTTTCAGCTTTACCGTGTGGCGATGAGGCGAGGATGCGACGAGGCGATGAGGCGATACGGAGCGCCTCACCGCGTCATCGTTTCGTCGCTGAATTGTCACGCTGGTTTGAACCATGCCTTATAGACAAGGTTTCAGGTACCAGGTTTCAGCTTTACAGTGTGGCGATGAGGCGAGGATGCGACGAGGCGCTGCTATCGCATCCTCGCCTCATCGCGTCCCCGCCACACGGTAAAGCTGTTCTGAACCATGTCTTAGGAAGCAACCTCTTTAATTGGGCGCAGAATTAACTGCCACCCTGTCGCCTGGTGAAATGCCACCTGTACCGCCTCGATTGCAGCCGCATCAAGGTCGCCGCCATACCGAACCTCAACCACCTCTCGCTGTACGTATATCGACGAGGGCATCACCAGCTTTGTCTCATCAGGAACCACCGTTCGTAGCTCCGACTCCAGCGCCGCGTGCTGGGCGTGAGGGCGCAGGCGTACCGCCCACCCTGTGCGCCGCACAACCTCTTCGATCTGCGCGGCATAGCGATGGATGTCGACATGCGGCAGCGGGAATCGCACGATAAGGAATCCGTTGGTGGGGTCAGGATCGATCTTCAGGGCAATTCCAGTCAGTACCTCTTCGGCAATAGTCAATGCGACCGTCCGCTCACAGCGATCCGCCACCGCTGTCCCAACGACAAACTGAAGCTTGCGCTTGATTGACTCTGACTTCGTTGGTGATACCACGGGCGAAATCGTAGGCGGAGCGGTAGGAACCAGGACAGCCTGAAATCCCGTGCGTTCCTCAATCGCCGTCAGCGCAGACTGGAGCGCATCGTCCGCTGGTTCGCCATAGCAGACCACCTTCACGCGGCGCTCTAATGGGATTACGGTGGGGACACCCTTGATCGTCACGAGCGGTCGCAGGTGAAGCTGGACAATGTTGAGCAGCGCGGTATGATCCGTCTCCCCGCCGATCTCCACGTCTACAGGCAACTCTGCGCGCAGCGCCGCAAGCTGGGGGCCATAACGCGCCTCTGCAGTCAGCGGAAAGCGAAAGCGCAGTGTGATGTTCCCTGTATCTGGATCGATGCTGCGCCGATACAAGTCTTTCGCTCCGCGTAGATACCAGTCAATGCGCTGCTGGATGGCATGCATATCCGGCCGTGGCTGGGTAGACCGATCCTCAAGGGCGTCCTCCCAGCGAGCCGCCAGCCGCACCGACCAGCGGGCGTCCTGAAGCGGGTGTGTGGCAGGCACGAGGGTAAACACGCGGGGGTTCGCCACGATCAGCCGGGCAACATGCAGCCGCCACGAAAGGTCATCTACCGTATGTCCAACCGCCGCCACGAGCGTGTCGAGGTCGTAGGATTGCGCGGGATTCATCGCCGATGCGACTGCGCGGGCGGAGACATGACTGCGGTAGGTGTTGCTCTGGAGCATCCAGTCGTCGATGACCCGCTGCTGTGCATCGCTGGTCGAAGAGGAGGGAATATCCCAGTGACCAACCCACACCACCACATCGCGGATGCCCACGAGTTGGTTGGCGGGCTGACGGCTTGGCCCAATGCCCGTAATGATCCCCGCCGCCACGCGCTGACAGAACCAGGGCACAATCGCCGCGCCGTTGATCCGTGCAAGAATGAGGCTGCCATCTTCAATGCGTGGGGTATCCACCGGCGCGTTCTGCCGCAGGGTGGCGGGCGGCATCAGGCGGTAAAACCCTTCGAGTGCAATCATCGGATGGAAGTGCTGCGGGCCAGCGCGCAGCACATCTACCACGGCCTGGATCTCCTCGGGCGTACCCTCGACCCCATACCAGCGCCGCGCTACCTCACGGGTCTCGATTACCACTGGCTCGACCGGGCGACCTTCCTCTTCCCAGAGGGCCAGGGCCAAGGTATCCGCACTATCAGGGGCCGCCTGGCGCGTTCGCTGCGACCGGGCGGGCTGGACGTGGGCGGCAGTTCCTGTGCGTGTGGCCCGTCTGGTCGTCGGCACATGCAACACGTCTCCGGTTGGTGGGAGTACCACCGACATACCACTGGCGCGTAATCCCTCGGCCAAGCTGCTACGTGCGCCCCCATCACCGTGAACCAATGCAACCATGCGCGGGCGGATCTGCTGAGCGAACCCGATCAGTTCGGCTTGATCCGCGTGGCCGGAGAGGTAGTAGGTTGTCACCTTGGCGGCCACCGTAACGGTCTGTTCGCCCAGGACAACAGAGTTTTGCAGACCAGCGGCGACCTGCTGGAGCGCCCGACCCGGAGCTTCCTCGTCCTGATAGCCGGTGAGCGCCACCGTCGCCTCAGGCCGTGGGAGCAGGCGCTCAGCGTACCAGCGGCTCGGCCCGCCGGTCAGCATCCCCGAGCTGGCGATAATACAGCTAGGCTGACCCTGGAGGATGCCCTTGCGCAGCGCGGGTTCGACCATGTGGATCGTGTCAGTAAAGAACACCGGCTGGCCGCGCACAATCCGCTGGCGCACCGCCGGGCTGAGGAAGGTCGGGATCGTGCTGTAAGCCGCACACACGCGGCGCACCAGGCCGTCTACCCACACGGTGAAGTGTGGGATCTCCCGTCGCCGCTGGGCCTCCTGGAGAATGAGGATCACCTCTTGGGCGCGGCCCAGGGCGAAGGCCGGGATGAGGACGTGGCCACCGCGCTGGATAGCCGCCGCCACCTCGGCCACTAGGCGCTGCTCCTCCAACCTGCGGTGCGCGTGTTCGCGCCCGCCGTAGGTTGACTCTAAGATCAGGATGTCGGGTTCGCTAACGAGGGGTACCTGTGCGCCCTGGATGGTACGCTGCGGAGCCACGCTAATATCGCCGGAGATGACCACTCGCCCCTCGGGATGCTCAAGGCCCACGCTCACGGCCCCGGCGATGTGGCCCGCCAGCCGCAGTGAGATCAGCAAGCCCGGGATCTCGGGGATCGGGAGTCGATCATCGACCGGCAGGGGCAGCAGGTGGCGCAGCATCTGCTCGACCGCCTCGCCGTCGTACAGGGGCAGTTCCAACTCCTCTGCGGCACGCTTCTCCATCACCGCGATGGCATCAGCCAGCATGATCGTCATGAGCCGGATGCTGGCCGATGTGGTATAGATCGGCGCACTCGGGAACATACGGTGCAGAACTGGCAGCGCACCGATATGGTCGGCGTGAGCGTGGGTGACGACAATCGCCGCAACCTGCTTCCCCTCCAAGAGCGAAAAATCCGGGAGCCGCTCCTCGGCGACACCGCTCATACGAACGCCCGCGTCTACGATCAGCCACGCATCACCGAAGCGTAGAGCAACGCAGCTCGCGCCAACTTCTGATGCCCCGCCGAGAAAGACAATATCAAATGCCATAGGTGTCCTGCACAATAAGAGATGATTAATGCCATATCAACCACCATAGACAAGGTTTCAGATTGCAGATTTGCCGCAACAGGACGCGCCGCATGTGCACAAACTGTCACGTATCTGTGAACCTTGTCATACCGCAGAAACAAGCCAGTGAGGCTGAACAAAACGAAGCGCCAGGCAGGGCATTCGTGTGGTCGCCGGGCAGCCCTCACCCCCCAGCCCCCTCTCCCTGAACGGGAGAGGGGGAGCCGAGCGCATCCTGATGAAGAATCTCCCCTCTCCCCGTGCGGGAGAGGGGCCGGGGGTGAGGGGGCCGGAGGTGACTTTGCTCATGCCCTGAAGCGCCAGGGCCATCTATTGCGCAGAGTACCGCCCTGCGCTATACTCGGGGGTATTGATCGCCCATCACAAGCCAGTACATATGTGTGGCATCCGACAACTCCCCTCCTCTCCCACTATTATAATTCAGGAGTCATGCATGGAACGGGTTCGCGCACATGTCTTCATTTCAGGTCGGGTTCAGGGAGTGAATTTTCGTGCCTATATGCGTGATCGGGCACGTGAGGCCGGAGTTGAGGGCTGGGTGCGCAATCTGAGCGATAGTCGGGTTGAGGCGATCTTTGAGGGCACACGCCCCGCAGTGCAGCGACTGGTAAGCTGGTGCTACAGTGGTCCCGTTCATGCCGAGGTGGCAAAGGTGGAACTAGCATGGGAAGATCCTACCGGAAAAGAGAGCAGTTTCGCGATTATCTGGTAGCACCCTTGCGCGGCTGCACATGCATGGAGAACACCCCCTCGCAACCCTATCCGCCACCCCAACCGTCTAAAAAGTACCGTCGCCAATGTGAAAGGGCGCGCTGATGCAACAGTCTCGCTGGAAGCTTATCACCAGCGCGTTTATCAGTTTCGTGATCCTGGCCCTCGCCTTCCTCAACCGGGTCTGGATCATTGAGGCGTTCGGCCTCCTCCGTGAGGCGCGGCCGATCTGGCTGATCGTTGCCTTTGCGCTGATCGGGCTGAGCTACCTCGTAAGCTCCCAGGTCTTCAATGTCGTCCTACGCTCACTTGGCTATAAAATAAGCCTCATGCGGCTGTGGGCCACGGCCCTGGTGGCAATTGTCGTCAGTCAGTCGGTGCCGGCTGGCGGCGTGGGTAGCTACGCCTTCCTGATGAGCAACTTCACCCGCCGTGGCATCTCGTCGGGCGAGGCGGCTCTGATCGCCTCGCTCGAAACCCTGAGCTACGCGGTCTCGATGCTGCTGATCTTCACCTTCAGCCTGTTCTACCTAGCCAGTCGCGGGCTGAACACCGGCGAGTCCAGCTATGTGGCCGCAATCGTCGGCGTCGCCCTGATCAGCACAGTGGCCTTCGCACTCACCCGCCACGAGTCTACGCTGCGCAGATGGCTGCTCGGTCTGAAAAATGGCCTGTCCCGCGTGCTCGGTCGGCAATGGGGCGACAACTGGGTGAACGTGATTGTCACCGACCTGACTCGGGGCCGCACGCTCCTCTCTAGCCGTCGCCGCGACGTGGCTCTGCTGGTGTTCATCCAGATCACCGCCCTGAGCGGTCATAGCCTGGCGATGCTGTTGGTACTCCATAGCCTGAATGTCAGCACCACCTTCGGGGCAGTGATGGCCGCTTTCGGTATTGCCCTGATCACGTCCACCTTCAATGTGCTTCCCGGCGGCGGCGGCACCGTCGAGGCCGCCTTGGTGGCAATTCTCAGCCAACTTGGTGTTGGCCCGGCGGCCGTGCCAGCGGCGATCATCTTTCGCCTCTTCAACTTCTGGCTGGCGGCACCGATTGCTGCCGCCGCCTACCACTGGCTCATGCACGAGCAGGTGACGCCCCTCGTCTCGTGCTACCGGGTCGGCGAGGCCACCGCGCCACGCGCTGAGTAGGGGCGCAGTCGCTACACGGCGGCTGCGCCCTGATCTCCGTCCGGGCCGCCACGGCGAAACCAGTTCTGCCACTCGCGGTGTTCCCAGACGACCAAGAGCTGAGCGGCGTTGAAGATTGACGAGTACGTGCCGCTGATCAGGCCGATCAGCAAGATGGCGATAAAGTTGCGGATGCTCTGACCACCGAAGAGCAGCAGCGCCGTGAGGGTGAACAGCGTTGTCATCTGCGTGTTAATCGAGCGCGGCAGAGTCTGCACAACGCTGTGGTTGACGATATTATCGAAGATTTCCCCAGAGCGCCGATTGATCAGATTCTCGCGGATGCGGTCGAAGACCACAATGGTATCGTGAACCGAGAAGCTGAGGATCGTGAGCAGGGCCGTCAGGAAGAGCGCGTCAACCTCAAGCCCAAAGAAGGTGCCGAGGATCGCGGCGACGCCGAGAACCAACAGCACGTCGTGGAGCATCGCCACGAGCGCACACACGCCGTAGCGTAGCGGATGCGGAGCTTGGCGGAAGGCCCACGTCAGATAGAGCAGAATAAACAGCGAGGCCCCCAACACCGCAATAACCGCGCTGCGCGTACTCTCCTGGCTCACCGTCGGGCCGACAGTCTCAAACTGTTCGCGGGTCACGTCCCCAAAGGTCGCCTTCAAACCATTGAGAACCGCATTAATCTGGCTGTTCGGGTCATTCGGGTTGAGTGCCACCGTGCGTACCAGTACCACACCCGTGGGAGCGCCCTGTATATCCTTGGAAATCTGTACCTGAGCGCCCTCAAAGCCATTCTTGGCAAAGACATCGCTGACCGCGCTGGTGGTTACATCAGCAGTACCTTTACCAGAAAAGCGCAATTCCCACATCGATCCGCCGCTAAAATCGATACTCGGGCGCAAGCCAATCGCGAAACTACCCGTCGTGATCAGCGGGTGCAGCAAGAGAAAGTAGAGTCCCGGCAGAATAATCAGCAGTGATATGCTGAACCACCAATAGCGACGGCGGACGAGATATTCCATGGCGGTGTCCTGTATCCAGTCTTCGGTAAGTTACATCGCCTCGGCGGGAGTGGTGGGCTCGGCTGATGGCGTGTTGCGCCGGTCGATCCCAAAGAGCCAAGCGTACTGCTCGCTAAACATCGGTGCAGCGAGACGCAGGAAGGTGCGAGTGACGACGATGGCGGTGAACAGGCTAACCACGATGCCTAGGAAGAGGGTGATCGCAAAACCCTTGATGATGCTCACGCCGAAACTGTTACCGAACAGGAACAGCACAATGCTCGTGATGATCGTCGAGACGTTCGAGTCGCGGATGGCCGGCCAGGACTCCTCAAACCCGAGTTCAAGGGCAGTCCGAATATCGCGACCCCGGCGGTACTCCTCGCGCAGACGGGCGAAGATCAGCACGTTGGCGTCTACCGCTAGGCCAATCGAAAGGATAAATCCGGCGATGCCCGGCAGTGTCAGCGTGATCGGGATCAGTCGATAGATCGCAAAACTGATCGCCGTGTAGATCATCAGGGCCAGAGCGGCAAGGAATCCGGGCAGCCGGTAGAACAGGATCATAAACAGGGCGACCACCACCAGACCAGCGATACCCGCCACAATACTGGTGTTCACCGACACCTGACCCAGCGTCGCCGTAACCAAGCGACTCTTCTCCACTACCAGCGGGATGGGCAACGCGCCGTACTTCAGTTCGTTGAGGATACGGTCGCGGTCGGCAGGGGTATTCGTCTCAATCACGCCAGAGCCATTGGGCAGGGCCGCGTTGATCACCGGGCAACTCACGACCTGACTGTCAAGGACAATACACATCGGCTTACCGACGCTGGCCGCCGTGAACTTCTCAAGGCCAAGCGCCGAGTTGCCCTTAAACGCGAAGGCGACGGCCGGGCGACTGCCCAGGGTGCCGCCCTGCGAGAAGGCGGGCTGCACCGCGCCCGTGTCGAGATCTTTACCGTCGGTGATGCTCTGGTAGATCGGACCAGTGGGAACAGTGTTCGTCAGCGTGGCCGTGCCAGAGACCGGGTTTGTATTCGTCAGCTTGGTCGGGTTCGGGTCGCCCGTCGTGCGAACCACCGTCCCCGTGGGAATGTACTGGCCCTGGGGATCGATAAACTCCAGGCGACCGGTGCCGCGCAGCGTTTCAACCGCCTGATCAGGGTTTTCTACACCCGGCAGTTCAACGATGATGCGGTCATTGCCCGCCACCTGCACCACCGTCTCGCCAACGCCGAGGCCATTGACTCGGCGCTCAATCACGCCCGCCGCCGTCTGCACCTCGTCCTTTGTCGCAGTGGTATTCGTCGTCCGCAGCAGCACCTGGATGCCGCCCTGGAGGTCAAGGCCGAGGCGGAAGCGCACATCGCGCCCGAGGAAGTTCTGGCTAGGGGAGAAATTGATGAAGAGTACCACCCCAGCGACAATCACGATCAGCAACAGGGAGTAGAGATCTCGGCTACGCACAATAAACCACCCGATTCCGTTGTGAGCTGATTGCAAACCGCGCCATTATAGACGTGGCTAGGACGAGTGTCAATTACTTCCCGAGCCCACGCAGGGCGGCATCAATCGTACTCGTCAGCTTACTGACATCCACTTGCTTGCCGTTTACGTCGAAGGTCGGCGTGGACTGCACCCCAGCGGCTACCGCCGTCTGCGCCGAGGCATCGATCAGCGCACGGTTCGCCCCGCTGCTCAGGCAGCTATCGAAGGTAGTGCGGTTCAGGCCAAGCTGACCGGCGTAGCTGCTGAAAATGCTCGCGGGCGAATTTAGGCTGGCCCACGTATTCTGGTTGATGAACAGCATGTCGTGCATCTGCCAGTACTTCGCCTGATCCTGATCGCCGGCACAGCGGGCAGCTTCTGCCGATGTCTGCGCGTTTGAGTGGATCGTCGTCAGCGGCATCTCGTGGTAGATAAACTGCACCTTACCCGTATTCACATAGTCACGGTCGATAATCCGGGCCAGGCCCGTGTCGTAGACGGCACATGAGGGGCACTGAAAGTCGCCGTACTCGGTTACCTTCACCAGAGCCTGAGGACTACCTTTATAGTAGTGACCGTCTGCGGTGCGACCAATCGGCGCAGTGAGCGAGGTCACGTTACTCTCGCTAGGTTTGCTCGTGATCGCAAATACGCCCACAAATCCGAGGACAAGGATAAGCACTCCGCCAATCGCCATGTAGAAAGTTGTTAGCTTACGACGATTGTTGCGCGCAACCTTCCGGCCGCGCTGGCCCTGTACACTCATGGGTCGCTCCTGAGGTTCCAAATCTGAATAGTAGCTTGGTAGACGCAGATGGGGAAGCGCGTATCATAGGCATTATAGCGGGGCACGGGGCGGGGGTCAAACTCTGTTTGCGCACAAGATCGGCGGCGTCATTCTTTTGTCCATTGTATGCACAACTTGTGATTTTAGAATACCGGCGTGATAATAGAGAGACGGCGACTTTCGCAAAAAAGAAGCTGTTTTACTAATAAAACTCTTGGACATATAAGGTACCCTGTTGTATAATCGTCAAAGATTGCACGTCCCTTCTCGCATACGGTAACGTGTTACTCAGGTTTCACAGCCTGGTTTTGGGCTGTACGCGAGGGAAGATGTGCAGCGATTTCCCTCTATGACAAGGTTTCAGGTGTCAGGTTTCAGCTTTACAGTGAGGCGAGGATGCGACGAGGCGACGAGGCGATGCTATCGCATCCTCGCATCCTCGCGTCTCCGCCACACGGTAAAGCTGTTCTGAACCATGTCTATGGTTGTCACTATACATGCCGTTACAGATGGACGAGCCGCCCCGCTCACCAAGGATGTCCAGGGAGGTCCTGATGACCAGTGCCGGTACAACCCCAGACGTCGCACCCCGACGACCTGATGCTACCGCAGCAGGTAGTTCGTTGGTCGAGCTAACCCCAGCCTCGATCAGTACGCCGCTGCGCCCCGTTGACTCGATCCGCCCGCTCAAGATCCTTCTGATTACCCCGAAGGGTAAGAAAGAGGAAGATACCAGCCAGAAGGCACTCTTCTCAATGGCGGTGGGCGTGCTCGTGAGTATTACCCCACGACAGCATCAGATCGAGCTTAGTGACGAGCTCTTCGGCGACGTGATCAGCTACGATGGCGACTATGACCTCGTCGGTATCACCACACGGTCGCTGAATGTGAACCGGGCCTACGAGATCGCCGATAGCTTCCGCGCCCGTGGCACCCCCGTCGTCCTCGGCGGTGTCCACGTCTCGTTCAACTACGAGGAGGCTCTCGCCCACGGCGATTGTGTGGTCAGCGGCGAAGCTGAGAACCTCTGGGCGACACTGCTCCAGGATCTGGCCGATGGCAAGCTCCAGCGCCGCTATGAGTCCGCCAATTTCCCGCCGGTCAACGATGTGCCGATGGTCGATTACGAGCGCATCTTCCTCTCCAGCAAGCGCGGCAAGGTTGACTCGCGCAAGTCGATCCCGATCTATATCACTCGCGGCTGTCCCTTCACCTGCTCGTTCTGTGTCACCCCGAACTTCACCGGTCGGCTTTACCGTATGCAGACCCCCGAGGCCATCCGCGAGCAGATCGCCACGGCCAAGCGGGTCTGGTTCCGCGAGACGCGCTACGGCAAGAAGCCCTGGTTTATGTTCACCGACGAGAACCTGGGCGTGAACAAGCAGCGTATGTGGGATGTGATGGAGGTTCTGTCCGAGTGTAACATCCGCTTTAGCAGCTTCATTAGCCTGAAGTTTCTCGATGATCCGAAGACGGTCGAGTTGCTGGTGAAGGCGGGATGCGCAATGGCGCTGGTTGGCTTTGAGTCGATCAACCAGGAGACGCTCAAGGCATATAACAAGGGCCGGATCAATACGGCGGCTGACTACGCACGGATCATCGCCGACTGCCGCAAGGCTGGTCTGCCAATCCAGTGCAACTTCCTCGTAAACCCGGCCATCGACACCTACGAGGACATGGCCGCCACAATGAAATTTGTGGTCGAGAACGCCCTGGTCATGCCGATCTCCTCCATCCTCACGCCCTACCCCGGCACGCAGCTTTACATCGACTATAAAGCCCAGGGGTTGGTGGTCGATGAGGACTGGGATAAGTACACGGCCCATAATCTGGTGGTGCGCTGCGACCGCTATAACCCCTACGACTACCAGATCAAGTACATGGAGCACTTTCTCGGCATGTTCACGTGGCGGGCAAACGTCCGCCGCGTGCGTATGAACAACAATAAGCTGATCACGACGGTGACCAGCCTGGCCTTCCGGCGCAATCTGCAAGATCAGCTCGAAAATTGCAAGCACGGCCCGCGCCGCCCGCTGGCTCAGGACAACCTGCCCCCACCGCCGATTGCGGTTGCAAGCGAGTCTGTTGAAACGGCCTAAGAGCCTGGTACACTAGTGGAAGAGGTTCTGCATGAGCATGGTTATTGCGCCAGATGCGGTTGAACTGACGCGCAAGCCCTTCGTCGCTCCTACCAAGCGCAAGAAGTGGCTGATCATTCAGCCGAAGAGCAATACTCCCCTGATGGTCGATTCCGGCAAGGTGAGTATGCCGCTCAACCTGATGATGGTCGCCACGATGGCGAATACCCATTTCGATATTGACTTCCTTGATGAGCGCATCGGCGATGAGGTTCCTCAGGATTTCTCCGAGTACGATGTGATCGCGATGACCTCGCGCACCCTCAACGCGAAGCGGGCCTACGCGATTGGTGATCGGGCGCTCGCCCAGGGTAAGAAGGTTGTCCTCGGCGGTGTCCACCCCACCATGCAGTCCGAGGAGGCGATCCTGCACTCCAGTGCAATCGTCTTTGGTGAGATTGAGTCGATCTATGATCAGTTGACCCAGGATATTTATGAGAATACCCTGCGGCCATTGTACAAGCCGGCCCCGGAGACGGGCTGGAAGCCGCTGACGGAGATGCCGCGCCCTGACTTTCGCTTCATTCGCGGATCAAAGCACGCGAAGAATTACTCGCAGCGTCTGCCGCTCCTCGCCACCAAGGGTTGCCCGGTCGGCTGTAACTTCTGCTGCACCCCGCGTATCTATGGCAAGACCTTCCGCACCCGCGATACGGATCACATGATCGCTGAGATTAAGGCGCACCAGAATCACGCTGGTAAGGCGGATCTGCGCTTCTCGTTCATGGATGACAACATCTGTTTCAAGCCGACCTACGCCAATGATCTCTTCAACGCGATGGTGGGCCTGGGCGCGAAGTGGAACGCCAACATCTCGATGAACTTCCTGGAAAAGAGTGAGTTTGTCGAACTGGCGGCAACCGCTGGCTGCGAGATGTTCAATGTCGGCTTTGAGTCGGTTTCGCCCGAGACGATTAAGTATGTCCACAAGGGTTCAAACCGGGTGGGGAACTACGAAGAGGTGGTTGCCAATGTCCACAAGCAGGGCATCGCCATCCAGGGCTACTTCATCTTCGGATTCGACACCGATACCAACAGCAGCTTCCAGCACACCTTCGACTTTATTATGAAGAACCGGATCGAGTTCCCGGTCTTCACCATCGCCACTCCCTTCCCCGGTACGCCCTGGTTCGAAGAGATTAAGCCACGGATTACGCACTTCGACTGGGATAAGTACGACACCTTCCACTACATGTATGAGCCGGCGAAGATCGAGCGCGAGCAGTTCCTCAAGAACTTTATTAAGGTGCAGCGCGCCGTCTACTCGTGGCCGGGGATCTATAAGCGGATGGCAGGCCGGAAGTTCGACTGGGTCTGGATGGTCAATATCGCGATGCACTACTTCACGCAGCGGCTCACGCCTGATATGCTGATGTGAGAATAGCCGATAGCCGATAGCCGATGGCCGATGGCCGATGGCCGATAGCCGGTAGCCGATAGCCGATAGCCGGTAGCCGGGCATCAGAGGCTATACTGAGGCACTGAATCATGAAGCGGGGTGGAGGGCATTGCCCACCATCCCGCTTCATGATTCAGTGCCTCAGACATTCATGCGCGATTCGCGCACAACACCCGATGAAAATAGCCGCTGATGCCCGGCTATCGGCTATCGG
>CAIRFY010000249.1 GCA_903877945.1 uncultured Oscillochloris sp.
ATCCCAGAAGGCTCCCCATTTGTCATTTTTTAAGCTTGATGCGCATGGGGATAATGCGTTGTTCCCCCCCGCGTGCGGGGGGGCTAGGGGGGGTGATCGGCGGGAGCCTTTCTGCGAAGATATTTACAACTGTAGTATTAGAAGCTGTCTGAAAAGTCACCGCCCCCCTCCCAACCTCCCCCCGATGGGGGGAGGAGTCGACTCCCTCCCCCATCGGGGGAGGGCTGGGGAGGGGGAATCGCAGGATATGTAACCTTTTCAGACAGCTTCTGATGAAGATCTCATAACTTCCGGTAACGATCTCTGGCGTTCCGTAAAGGCAATGCTTTGTTAGACATGGTTCAGAACAGCTTTACAGTGTGGCGGAGATGCGATGAGGCGAGGATGCGATGAGGCGAGGATGCGATAGCATCGCCTCCTCGCCTCCTCGCCTCCTCGCCTCCTCGTCTAACAATGCTTTTCATAGATCAGGTGGCGACACGTTGCCCCTACCTCTGCACAAGGGGCAGGTAGGTTTGCGTGCCAACCAGGATTGCGCCGTGCATCGTGGAGTGAATGCTACAGAAGTAGCCGAAGATTCCGGGCTGCGTGAAGGTGCGCTGGAAGCTACCGCTCTGATTCAGAGGGCCGGAGTTCCAGATACCCGTGTCGCTCGTGACCGTGTGCGCGAGGGGGTCGCTATTTGTCCAGGTCACACTGTCGCCGACACTGATCGTGCGTACCGCCGGGCTGAAGCTGAACCCAGCGATTGAAATCGGCTGATCTACCGCCCTGGCCGTGGGCGTGGAGCCGACGAGAATGAACACTACCGCCGTCAATACCGCTGACATACGTCGTCCAAAAGGCATGGTTGTACTCCTCTTTCCGGTTGAAGATTCACAGGTATGTGACAGTTTGGGCACATGCGGCGCGTCCTGTTGCGGCACATCCGCAATCTGAAATCTGTAAGACAAGGTTTCATGTGCCAGGTTTCAGCTTTACAGTTTGGCGATGAGGCAAGGATGCGACGAGGCGATGCCATCGCATCCTCGCCTCATCGTGTCCCCGCCAAACTGTAAAGCTGTTCTGAACCATGTCTAATCTGAAACCGTGCCTAAGGCGCGGGCCAAGGCGAGATCGCGGGCGGCGTCAATCCGTGTGAAGATCGCAACCGCCTGGCGCAGGTGCCCCCGGCGCGCCTGGCCATGCGTGTGGCGGCCAAGCGCCAACAGGGCGCGACCCTGCTCGTAGGGCAGTCCTAACCGTGCGGCCAGGGCTGCGGCCCCGCGCCAGAGCCCGTGCGCCCGGACGTGTCGCCCACAGGCCCAGGCGTAGCGCCCCCACCAGATCAACATTGTCGGGCGGGCCACCGGGTAGATCCCGGCAAGCAACCCCAAGGTCGCGCAGGCCCGCCGTGCCCCCGCCGCCAGATCTGCACCGTCTTCCCTATCAGACTCCCATAGTTCCAGCCAGACCTCCGCAATTGCCGCATAGCCGCCCAGCGCGTAGATCGCCGCAGGCGGCAGCGGCCCCACCAGATCGGCTGCGGCCCGTACAAGCGACTGTGCCAGATGTCGCTCGCCGCAGAGCAGCGCCGCCCGCGCACGCAGCGCGTAAGCCCAGATCTCCTCCGCCCGCGTACTCCCCAGGTTCTCGGCCAGCAGCCCGGCGGCCGTATCCAGCAGGATCACCGCCCGCCCCACGTCGCCCATATTCAGCAGCGCCTCGGCCTGTCCGATCAGCCCCCAGGCGCACACCTGCACATCGCCCGTGACCTGCCCCGCCGCGTAGAGGTCGGCGCAGTGTCCCACGGCTGTCGCAAAGTTACCCTGGAAGAGGTCGCACAGGGCCAAGAGCGCCCGGCACTCGGCGCGCCGACGCTGGTCGCCCAGGCTGTCGGCGATAGCCTGGGCGAAGCTGAGGGCTCCCCCCGTCCGCCGCCAATCGCCCTGACCCACGCAGGTCAGCCCCTGGGACTCCGCGACCCAGGCGTGGGTAGGCAGGTGGCCGATCTGGCGGGCCATGGCCTGGGCGCGGCGTCGGTAGAAGGCCGCCAGGGGTGGCAGTGGCCCCGCAACCAAGTGGGCAGCGGCGTAGGCTCCGGCCAACTCCGGCGAGGGGCCAAGCTGCTCGGCCAGGTTCAGACTCCGCACGGTCGCGTAGATCGCGGCCGGGATCTGGCTGTTGTAGTAGGCCAGTCGGGCCAGGATGGTGTAGGTGTTGGCGGCTTCACCGAGCGCGACGTTCCTCATAGGTGGGGAGGCTTCTCTGCCGCGCATAACCCGAATGACATGGCGCAGCAGTTCCCTAGCCAGGGCCGGGAGCGCCGCCCGCATCCCCTCGGGGGCGGGGTAGCCCAGCCGCGCTGCCGCCCGCTCCAACAGCTCGCGGCTCTCGTTTAGTCGGCCCATGCCGTGGTACGCCTCGCCAAGTTGCCACTCCCAGCGCGCCCGCGTCGTCTGGTCGGGGGCGTCGGCCTCGGACGGAAGACCCTCGGCAATCTGGATCGCCTCGCGCAAGAAGCCACTGGCCTCGCGGTAGGCTCCCGCCCGTAGCGTATGCTCGCCAGCCGTCGCTAGGTAGCCCATCGCCCGTGGCAGATCATCGGCCTGCCGCCAGTGGTGCGCCAGTTGCGCGACGTTGTCGGCAGGATCGCCGCTGGCCTCGTAGCGCTCGGCCAGTGCGCGGTGCAACTGGCGGCGCTGCCGGAAGCTCATCAGGTTGTAGGCCACCTCCGCCGCCGCCGCATGCTTGAAGGTGTAGGTAATTCGCTCGGGGTCGGCGATGATAGGGTCGAAATCAACCACCACCAGCCCAGCCTGCTGAAGCGTGAAGAGCTGATCGACGAGGCGTGATGGATCACGCTCAACCGGGTGGATGGCGCTCAGCGTGGCGAGGCTGAAGCTCTGGCCGATCACGCTGGACACCTTCAAGGTCAGTTGCTGCGCCGGGGTTAGCCGGTCGATCCGGCTCGTGATCAGACCCTGTACGGTGTCGGGCATGCGTGTGCTGTGCAATGCATGGATCGTGTCGTCCACCCCCGTCACCACCTGACACTCTCGCCCCACCACCACGATCTGCCCGCCATCGCGCAGCGCGTAGAGCATCTCCTCACTGAAGAACGGGTTGCCCTGCGAGCGTGCGGCGATCATCTGCCATATATCGTGCGGCACTGTGTCCACGGCGAGCCGCTGGGCCAGCAGATCGCGCACCTGTTCCGGCTCCAGGCCGTGCAACTGGATGCGCCGCGTGTCAGGAAGATAGGCCATGCGCTGGTACTCGGGCGGCGTGTCAGACAGAGGCCGTGTCGCCACCGCCAGCAGCAGCCGGTCAACCCGCTCGGCGACGGCAAGGAGCAGCGCCCACGAACTGGCGTCAAGCCACTGGGCATCCTCAATGCTGATCACCAAGGGGCTACCACGGGCCACGCGGGCCAGCAGGCGTACCAGCAGATCACGGGTGTTGTCGGCGCGTACCTGACCGCTCATGTGTGCGGTGATCGGCGTGTCAGGCAGGTCGATATGCAGGACAGCCCGCAGCAGCGGGGCCAGCGCATCCAGGTCGGCCCCCAGGATCTCGCTCAGCCCATCGGTGGGGATAAGTGCGCCAAAGATCGCCCGCCAGACCCCGTAGGGCGCACTGTCAATTGGGTTTCCTACGCCCGTACACGTCAGAATTCCTGCGGCCCGCGCCGCCGTATGCAGCTCCCCGAGCAGCCGCGTCTTGCCGATCCCGGCATCTCCCTCGATGAGTATAACGCCGCCCCGCCTGCTCTGGGCCAGAGATTCCACCATCGCGGTCAGCGTCGCCAGTTCGCGCTGACGACCGATCAGCGCACCCACCTGCTCCTGTGGATCGTGGCCCTGCGGTTTGGCCGAATCCACCTGTGGCCGATAGACCGGCACCAGTTCGCTCACCCCCTTCAAGGCGAGGGGCGGCAGCGGGTCGAAGTGCAAGACGTAGCGAGCCGCATGGGCCGTCGCCGCATCGCACAGCAGAGCCAGTCCACCGTCGCGCCCGGACTGAACTGCGGCGGCCTGCATCAGCCGCGCCGAACGGTTGACAATCGACCCCATCATCGTATACTCGCGGCGAGCATCGCCGCCCACCGCCCCGCACAGAGCCTGCCCGGTCGTCACCCCAATCGCACAGGCAAAGCCCAGATCTGCCAGGGCCGCATGGATCGCCAGGGCCGCCCTCGCCCCACGCTCGGGATCGTCCTCGTGAGCCAGCGGCGGCAGGCCCAGGGCGGCCACCAGCGTCGGCCCCTTAGCGTCGGTGCCCAACCGACTCACGCTGCCCTCGAAGCGGTAGAGCATCGACTGGATGGCCTGCATCAGAGCGTGGGCTTGGTGCAGAGGCGTGTCCGCACGTAGGTCGGGCAGATTCACAAAGAGAACCGTCACCCGCCGCTGTTCAGCCAGCCAGCCGGTCTGTCCGGCGTCCATGCGCGCCAGAATCGCTTTTGGCAGATAGGAGCGCAGCGAGTCGGCCATCGCCATCTGAAGCGGCGGCACATCCAGCTTACGCATCGGCAGGTAATCGGCGAGCGAGTCCAGACGCACCCCGCCAGAGGGCGTGGGTTCACCGACACAGCCCTGAGCCACCAGGGGCCACGCTTCGGCAGAGATCACCACATCACCTGGCCGGGCCTGCGCCTCGGCCTGCCCGGTCTGTCGTAGCGGGTCGCCCGTTACCAGCAACTCCCAGCGCCCGAAGACCCCACCGATGTGCATCGTCGTCACCTCACCGGCCCCGATGCCCACCCGCATCTTGAGCGGCGCTGGCGTACGCACGCCATCGAAGCTGCCCCACACATCGGGCGACATCATCATCTGCACGGCGAGGCCGCACTGCACCGCACGCTGGGCCAGATGCGGCAGATCCTCATCGCCGTACCAGAGAGCCAGCAGCCCGTCGCCTGCAAACTTCACCACATCGCCGCCGTGGGCCGTCACCACGCGCACCAGATGCCCAAAGTATAGGTCGAGGATCTGCGTCAGTTCCTCGGTGCCAGCCGGGTTGTGCAGGCTAAACTGCTCGGTGAGGGCGGTAAATCCCGACAAATCCGCAAACAGCGCAGCGGCGGGGAATCGCTCCACCGAGGGCGACCGCATCGAACCAATGTCCGCAGCCATGCGCCGCAGAACGAGCGCCGGGACATAGCTCGCCAAATCCTCAAGCGGGGCGCTGGTCGTCATAGCTCGCCTTCCAGAGATGCGAAAAGGAAGCAATCAGTGACGGCGCTTCGCCCCTACCTTCTGGGCGAACGCCCCAATCCGCTCCGTCGTGCCCACCATCATCGGCTTGCCGTGGCCGAAGCAGGCGATCAGTGGTGCCAGCCGCACCACCCGGCCCAGCGAGCGGATGTTCTCGGCCATATCGTAGGTGAAGGCGGCGAAGGGCAGGCGCATCCCCGTAGGAAAGTTCATGACCACGTCGCCCATCATGACCACCCGCCGCTCGGGGTGCCAGAAGGCCAGGTGACCGGGGGCGTGGCCAGGAGTGGCGATCACCTGGAGTCCGCCAAAGACCTCGGGCAGCATCTCGCCGTCGCGCAGCTCACGGGCCACCGCCACATGCGGAAAGAAGGTCGCTGCTCCTGGGCGCATCAGCCTGGCCAGACCGCGCAGGCTGTCGGCTGGCGGCAACGGCACCGGGATCGTCCCCTCGATCACCGGGCGCTCCAGACGCGAGGACCAGACCTCGGCGCCGGTGGCTTCCACCAGAGCCGACAGGGCGCCCACGTGGTCGGGGTGGGCGTGGGTGATCAGAATGCGCCGCACATCGCCCGGCGCGAATCCGAGCTTATGGATCTGCCGCAGGATCGACCCGGCCGCAATCGAAACGCTGGCATCGATCAGGGTCAGCCCATCCCCCTCGCTGATCAGATAGACCCGTCCGACCGGCAGGCCGGTGAATGTGTACAGACCCGGCACGATCCGCCGCATGGCAGCCTCTCCCTCCTCGTGGCCCCTACAGGCCATCCGAAATACCCACTCGCGACCCGATAAAAGCCCCGCTCTCCAGATCATCGAGCATAAACAGGGCAACGTCTGCCCGTGCGATCTGCGTGCCCCCCTCGGGCAGGTAGTCGCGCTCGGCCCGGTAGCCACCGCTGCCCTCGCCGGACGCAAACATCGGCGGACAGACCATTGTCCAGCGCGTACCCGAGGCCCGCAGCAGTTCGTAGGCTCGCAGGTGTTCCTCCGAGATCGCGCGCAGCATCGGCGGGAACCCTGGCGTGTCATGCAGCAGCGTCTCCTCATTTTCCTGAAGGATACCGGCACCTCCCACAGCCACGATCCGCTGTACTCCCGATGCCAACATCCCGGCCAGAATGCTGGACATCCCGGCGCTGAGTACGTCCAGGTTGCCATCAATCCGCCCTGGCCCAATGCAACTTACCACCGCATCCTGCCCGGCGATCACCGCCGCCACCGCCTGCCGGTCGCGCACCTCGCCGACAACCACCGTCAATCGCTGGTGGCTCACATCCAGGCGGGCCGGGTCGCGCACCAACGCCGTCACCGTATGCCCACGATCCAGAGCCTCAGCCAACACCCGTCGGCCCAGCTCGCCCGTCGCTCCACATAAAACAATCTGCATGACGAGTCCTTCTGGATTCCCAATGCCTTCACATGCATCATAGCAGAAATGAAGGGGCGCTGGTTGTGGACTCGCACCTCCTCCTAGGGCTGTTGCAATGTCACCCTCCGGCCCTCACCCCCAGCCCCTCTCCCCGTGAGGGAGAGGAGAGATTCCGCACCAGGATGCGTCCGACTCCCCCTCTCCCGTTCATGGAGAGGGGGCTGGGGGGTGAGGGTGGAGCGGCGATCACACGACTTTGCATCAGCCCTGGTACCTCCTCATTTCGTCAGCTATTCGGCAGGTTCCTGGCCTCTAAAACCATGTCGCAGCGGGTTACTCTGGTATTAGCGAAGGAATGTAGTAGCCGCCACGATACCAGCAGGAGGCCCGAGATGACGCAAATGATGAGCAGCGCCCCGTCCACTACTCTACCGGGTGGTGCCCGCCCGAGCATCACAATCGACCTCAGCCAGATGGATCTCGGCGCTCTGATCCGCCGTTGTGCCGTGGAGAGTCGGCTCTTCTATAACCACCAAGAGTACGACCCGTGCTTCGCCTACGAGCTCTTTCGCCGCGCCCTCGTCGAGCGCAACGAAGATGCCTGGGAGCAGCTCTACCAGCACTATTTCCAGCTCGTTGATCACTGGGTACGCCGTACCGGTGCCTTCACCGTGAGCGGTGAGACCAGCGACTTCTTTGTAAGTGCGGCTTTCACCCGCTTCTGGCGGGCCATTCCGGCCAGCCGCTTCAGCTCCTTCCCGAACCTAGCCGCGCTGCTGAACTACCTGCGCCGCTGCGCCAGTTGCGTGGTGATCGATAGCGCCCGTACCCAATCCTACGCCGACCTGCTGCCCGAGGAGTGCATCAACTGGAACAACCAGAAGCTCTCCCATGCCGATGAGGAAGCCACCGAGCGTGTTAGCCGCACCGAGTTTTGGCAATTGGTGGACGCCTTGCTCCAGAATGAGGTCGAGCGGGTCATTGTGCGCTGTTCCTTCCTCCTCGGTATGAAGCCCAGCGATATTTTCGCCCAGCGCAGCGACCTCTTCGCTGATGTAGCCGAGGTCTACGCGCTCAAGCGCACCATTCTCGTCCGCCTGCGCCGCAACCCCGAGTTGAAGGGCATGTATTAGGACGAAAGTTCGGGGCCAATACCTTTCACATAACGAATCTACCGCCGCTCCGCCCTCACCCCCCAGCCCCCTCTCCCTGAACGGGAGAGGGGGAGTCGGACGCATCCTGGTGCGGAATCTCCCCTCTCCCCGTGAGGGAGAGGGGCTGGGGGTGAGATCAGCTTATGTGAAAAGTATTAGGTCCAGGTCGTGCCCCTGTGAGGGCAGCAAAAAGGGAATGGGAGGCGTTGCCTCCCATTCCCTTTTTGACATGCTCACGTCGCCAGACCCTTGACAATCACAAAGTATTCAAGTATCTTGAATATCAATGTACTTACAGGATACTACGTGTTTCGCCAATCACTCGAACCCATCGCCCAAGATCTGCTGGCCGTCTTGCCACAGCTAAACCGAATCATCGCCGCTGAGATGCGGCGTGAGGTAGGCGACGCCGCAAGCGTGGCCCAGCTACGGCTCCTGACGGAGTTGGACGGCGGGCCGCAGACGCTGAGCATGATCGCCCGACATCAGCACGTGAGCCCACAGGCGCTGTGTATGCTGGTGAACGACCTCGTAGAGCGCGGCTGGGTGAAGCGCATGCCCCACCCGCACGACCGCCGCCAGCATCTTCTGGAGATAACCGACCGGGGGAGAAACGTCTTCACCCTGTCACGCGAGCGAGCGATTCAGCAGATCACGCCGCTCCTCACCTCCCTGAGCGAGGAAGAGGCCCGTGCGATTATTGTGGCGCTGCCGGCACTCCGGCGCGTCCTTCGTGCCCATGAACGGGGCGATGGAAGCGGGACACCATAGAGGCGGCTCGCAAGCCGCCCCTACAGCGCCAAAACCTACAGGAGAAGACAGATGCAGCCGACACGAGAAACCCCACGACCTGAGCAACTTAGGTCGTACACTGCCAAGGTGCCCCGCATTTTCTGGCTGATCTGGATGGTAGCCATCGTCGCTACTGCCGCCTATACCTGGTGGGCTACCTTCAGTTCCGGTATGCCCCTCGATACAACCCAGATAGTGCTGCGTAGCGCCATCGTCGGCCTAGTTGGTCTGATTGTGATTACTCGCATCGAGGCGCGCATGGCTCCCTGGCGTTTTATGCGGTGAGAGAGGTTCTAAACCATGAGTGAGCAGAGCGTGGATCGCAAGACGGCCCTGGTGGTGGTGGCTCACCCTGATGACGCCGAATTCGGCTGTGGCGGCACGATTGCAGCATGGACCAGCGAGGGCTGGCAGGTGACGCTGGTGATCTGCACCGACGGCTCATCGGGCGGGCCAGACGATGCTACCGATGTCCGCACCAAGCTGCGCCGCAAGCTGAGCGCGACGCGCAAGCAGGAACAGGCCGCCGCCGCCAAGGTTCTTGGGATCTCCGAGATTATTTATCTCGATTACGCCGACGGCGAGTTGATGCCTACCTTGAAGCTGCGCCGCGAGATCGTGCGCCAGATCCGGCGCACCCGCGCCTACCGCGTCGTCTGTCAGTCGCCCGACCGCGTTTGGGAGCCGCAGTATATGATCGGTCGTTTCCACCCCGACCATCTGGCCGCTGCGCAGGCCACCTTGGCCGCCGTCTACCCGGCTGCCCAGAACCCCTGGGACTTCCCTGAGTTGATGGCCGAGGGATTCCTCCCCAGCCGGGTAAGGGAACTCTATGTGATTGGCGCGCCGCAGGTCAACTACGCCGTAGACATCAGCGTGACGATGGAGCAGAAATTGGCCGCCCTCGCCTGTCACGTCAGCCAACTTGGCACCGACCAGACCGAACTGTCCAAGCGTATGCGCGCCGGGGCCGCCGAGCGTGGACAGCCTTTTAACCTGCCCTTGGCCGAGACGTTCCACCGTGTCGAAAATTAGCCGCACGACCTTAACAGGATGCCTCCGGCTCCCCCTCTAGGGGGCTGCATATCTTTACCCACATCTTTTTTATCGCAGTACAATGCGGTTTATCGGCCCCCCCGGCATGCGACTGACGTCGCGGCGCAGAGCCTCTAGCTGGCCGCCCGCCGACGCGGGCGGTTCCGGCGTCGGCGAAGGCCGACGCC
>CAIRFY010000250.1 GCA_903877945.1 uncultured Oscillochloris sp.
AATTGGCAATTCATGATCGATCATCGCGGCGTTCCTGCGCACAATGTCAGCAGCCTCGGCGGCCTTGACGTGCGTAGAGAGCCGCGCCAGCACCCGCAACCGACGCAGATCACCAATGCTATAGAGCCGACTCGCGCCCGTGCGACCAGTCGTGGTCGCCGGCTGAAGGGCGCCCAACTCCTCGTAATAGCGAATCTGCGACTCCTTGAGCCCGCTGATCATACTCGCCCGCCCGATTGTCACGAGCAACTCAGTGACCCACCCAATCGACTCCTCTGCCACCGCTCGGATCAGGACATCAAGGGATACCGGCTCCGCAGTGGGCGAATCAGGGGCCACGCGAGGTGGCTCTGCTAACAGTGCAACCATCGAAACCTCCACACAACAACATACGGCAGAGTCCTGCCGACGTCGACACGAACCAAGGAGTACCGTGGAGCAATGGGAGAGTACGTATCGAGATTATCTTGGAGTATAGCGAGGCAACCACCGATTGTCAACGATCACGAGCGCACTATTCTCTACAAAAGCGTCGATAGAGGTGTTCACAACCAAGCGGTGATATGACAATGTCACCCACCCCACGAACGAGCGTACATCATCGATATTGTCTAGAAAAAAGGCACCTCCTACACGCAGAAGGAATCGACCGACGGGACAGCATCACGCCTCGGGATCATCATCATCAGGGATCTCAAAGTTTGTGTAGTAGATCTCCATCAGCGCTGCGCATGATCTGCTTGCAGCCATCTTGGAACTGGTTCAGGAGACCTTGCGCGGACATACGTGAGATCGCGTCGGCGTCAGGGCTGATGCAAAGTCGTGTGATCGCCACTCAACCCTCACCCCCCAGCCCCCTCTCCCTAAGCGGGAGAGGGGGAGTCGGACGCATCCTGGTGCGGAATCTCCCCTCTCCCCGTGAGGGAGAGGGGCTGGGGGTGAGGGCCGGAGGGTGACTTTGCAACAGCCCTGGCGTCGGCGTACATGCGCCCCATACTCGTGTAAGAGGCATGATACAATAAATTCAATGGTGCGCGTTTAAGAGCAACAATGGGGGTGGCGCACTGCTTCTCACCCACACAGCTATAGGAGGAGTACACAATGCCAAGCAATTTGATTAGACTCGCCGACGGAACGCTGATCGAGGTTGAGGCAAGGGAGAACGAGCCACGGCAGATTTCTTCTGATCAGGCTCGCAAGGTACAAGAGACGCTCGACCGAGTCAAGCCATTGCTGATCAACGCTTGCAAACCGCTGGTCGCTGCATGGAACGAACTGAGTCAAGACATGCATGTCGAGCAAGCTGAGGTCGAACTGGGGCTGGGATTCGAGGGCGAGGCGGGCATCCCCTACTTCGTCAAGGGCAGCGCCAACGCCAACTTGACCATCAAGCTGACGCTGAAGCCGAAACAGAGCAATTAGGCACACGCACGTCACTCACCCCCTACACGAGGACTCTCCTATGATACCACCCTCGATCACCCTGATTGAAAGCCGACAACCCAATAATCCAATCGGGACAGGCTTTGTCATCCACCATACCGCTGACCACACCTACATCCTGACCTGCGCCCACGTCGTGCGCGATATGGGCGGGAAAGATCAGGTTAATGCCGCCACGTTGCCAGCGGAGGTCATCGCCATTGGCGAAGACAACGGGCTCGACCTAGCCGTGCTGCGGGTCGCGCAGCTTACGGAGCGCCCCCCGCTCCGCCTATGCGCTGGTGGCAATCCAGGGCAAGCGGTGCAGATCGAGGGCTACTACAAATATGTCTCCTTCCGCGCCCTAGAAGCAATCACCGGGCGTCTCGCTAAATCCTTCACGCTCTCCGATACGGGCCATACGCACTATGAACCCGCGTGGTATGTCACCATTGATGACCACGAGAAACTGCTGGGCGGCTACAGCGGGTCGCCCGTATGTGACAGCGGAACCGGAGCCGTACTCGGAGTAATGATCACGAGCGACGGTGAGCAGCAGGGTCGGGCAATCTCGATCAACGCCCTGACGCGCATCTGGCCGGAGATGCCGGCGGGGTTGCTG
>CAIRFY010000251.1 GCA_903877945.1 uncultured Oscillochloris sp.
CGGGTTTCCTGAGGCTCATTCTATGAAGATGAATGTCCACGCCGCCCGCCCCACACCCCACGTTTGTAGCGCAGTGATGCCCCGCCGATTCAAACACAACTCTAACACCTCGTTAGCCGGAGGATTGTCGCAACTCTTCGCAATGTGGCGATCTAGCGTCCCAATGCGCCAGATCGTCTTTACCTGTTATCGCAGTAAACCGCAGATTTTCGCACTCATAGAACACGCCGATGTACACGCCGCCCCCCGCCAGATCGGGGGTGCGCGATGACCACACGCACGACCGACGCGGTAGACACCGACCGCGCTACGTTCTTCGCCGCAATGGGCTGGGACGGTGGCCGGGTTGAGGTGGTGGCCGGCACCAATCAGGCCGACAACCCCGCAGAGTTACCGGGAGCTGCTCATGAAGATGAGACTCGTGCAGAGAAGGAAAAGTAGGCGCTCGGAACTGACGCGATTCTGCTGCCGCTGGCTAACCCTCCACCAGGGCAATCTCGTCGTCTGTGAGGCCGTAGAGGGCATAGACGATCTGGTCAATCAGCCGGTCGGTGGCGGCGATACGGGCGTCAAAGGCAGCGATAGCTGGCTGGCGGGTGCGGTAAACCTTCACCAGATCGGCCATGCTGCCCAGTTTTTGCTTCAGACGCTCTTTGAGCAGCCATTTCCACTGGTTTTCGCTGATTGCGCCGATGTCTGCACGTAGCTCCAGGCGACCTGTCGCCAAGTCGCCGAGTTGGGATTGGGCAGCGGCGAGGGTTGCCGCGTACTTTGCCGCGCCGTCCTTATCGTCATTCTTTGGTGAGCGGGGCGGGGTGTAGAGCCGACCAATCTGCGCGAGTTGGCCTGATGCCAGCACACCCTCCAGGTCGAGAGTCAGATCTTCCAAGGCGCTCAGACGCTGCTTGTGCAGATCGATCATCTGCTCGGCGAGGTGGGCCAGTACATCGTGAACCACGTCGCTCTGTTCTGGCTCTGCTGTCAGGCGGGCCTTGCAGAAAGCCAGCAGTGCGCTATGGTTGCCTGTCGCGTACAGGGCTACGCCGTCGTCGCGTAGGGCGGCGCGCTCGGCGTCGGGGGTGGTGAAGGTGATGCGCGGCAAAGGAAAGGGGTTGAGGTACGCGGTCTTCATGCGAAAATACCCGCCGCGCAGATCTGTCCCCGTCTGCTGAAGAAAAAAAGTCAGCAGCGAACTGTTGAGCAGCGTGGCTAATGCGGGCAGTGTCAGCAGCGATCCTGGTTTGATCTGCACGCCGTAGGCCGTATCAATGATGTATCTGCCCTCGCCATCGTAGGCACACTCGGCGCGGCCCGCCACGTCGGGCAGCACAAGCTTGATCTGCCCTAGGAGATGTTGGTTTTGGGGCCGACCATACCCGTACCAGTGTGGGCGCTGAGCAAAATCTCCGTTATCACGCCCCTCAAGCAACGCTCGATTCACCGGATGGGTGAGGTAGCTCCAGGCGTGAGGGTACGCCGCCTGCATTTCTTGGGGCGAAATCAGCTCGATCTCGTTATTGGCCTGACGATACGGGAAGAGCAGGTAATTCTCGGTGTGATACGAATACGGATCAATATCTTTGCCGGTGAGTGCTGGTCGCATCAGGGATGCTTCGATCTCAACCCAGGTATGTAGCGAGCGCGAGAAGTAGTGCTGGC
>CAIRFY010000252.1 GCA_903877945.1 uncultured Oscillochloris sp.
GAGGCGTTCCGCCGGGCGTCGGCCTTTGCCGACGCCGGAATCGCCCGCGCAGGCGGGCGGCCAGCCGTAGGCTCCCGTGGCGCGACTTCAGTCGCCCGCTCTCGACTTTGCATCAGTCCTGGCACGCCGCCACCCCGCCGTGTTTTTACGGCTATAATGGTGGAACCGATTACGCTTTCTGCAACTGGGGCATTATGAGCGACACCGACTGGATTCGCGAGCGGGCCAAGCGCGGCATGGCCCGGCTGCTGCCACGGGTGCGCAGCACCTTTAACGACGCTGCCGACGCCGATCCGGCGGCCTGGCGAACCTTTGAGGCCCGGCTTACGCGTGAGTGGGAGCGGCTCTTTGGCCTGTTGCTCCAGCTCTACGGCACAGAATACGATTTTTTCTACCATCTTGAGCAGATCCTGGTGCTGGCGGCGCGCTCTTGGTTCGCCCGCCCGCAGTTACTGCGCGACCTGGATGAGCGCCGCGAGAAAGACCCTGAGTGGTTTCATTCGCAGCGCATGATCGGCGCAGTACTCTATGTGGATCTGTTCGCCGGAACGCTGGCCGGTGTGCGCGAACATTTGCCCTACCTCAAGCAGCTCGGCGTCACGTACCTGCACCTCATGCCGCTCTTCGATTCGCCCGCCGGTAATAATGACGGTGGCTACGCGGTGAGTAGCTACCGCACTGTGAATCCGACTATCGGTACGATGAAGCAGTTGGCGGAACTGGCGGCTACCCTGCGTGCGGATGGCATAAGCCTGGTGGTGGACTTTGTCTTCAACCATACGTCCGATGAACACGAGTGGGCCAAGCGCGCCCGCGCCGGTGAGCGTGATTACGAGGAGTTCTACTACATCTTCCCCGACCGCACGATACCTGATCAGTATGACGCCACTGTCCGCGAGATCTTTCCCACGGTGCGCCGGGGCAGCTTTACCTGGGACGAGCGCATGCGCCGCTGGATCTGGACAACCTTCAACAGCTTTCAGTGGGATCTGAACTACCGTAGTCCGGGGGTTTTTCGGGCGATGGCGGCGGAGATGCTGTTCCTGGCGAACATGGGTGTGGAGGTGCTGCGCCTCGATGCGGTGGCCTTCATCTGGAAGCGCATAGGTACCAACTGTGAGAACCAGCCCGAGGCGCATCTGGTGATCCAGGCGTACAACGCCCTGGCCCGCATCGCTGCCCCGGCCCTGCACTTCAAGTCTGAGGCGATTGTCCATCCCGATGAGGTGGTGAAGTACATCAGCATGGGTGAGAGCCAACTCTCGTACAACCCGCTGCTCATGGCCCTGTGCTGGGAAGCTCTGGCCACCCGCAAGGTGCTGCTGCTGTCCCACTCGCTACGCACCCGCTGGAAGATTGCCGATGGCTGCGCCTGGGTCAATTACCTGCGCTGTCACGATGATATTGGCTGGACGTTCGACGATGACGATGCGCGCCACGTCGGGATCGACCCGGTTGGACATCGGCACTTCCTTAATGCCTTCTACACCGGTGAGTTCGCTGGTTCCTTCGCCCGTGGTGTACCCTTCCAAGCCAATCCCGAGACGGGCGACGCCCGTGTCTCGGGTACGTTGGCATCGCTGGCCGGTCTTGAGCAGGGTGTCCAGGAGCGGAACCAGCCCCTGATCGATCTGGCGATTAAGCGCATCCTGCTGCTGCACAGCATTATCTTTAGCGTTGGCGGCATCCCACTACTCTACAGCGGCGATGAAGTGGCCACCCTCAACGATTATGGGTATGTGAATACGTCGGTGAAGGCCGAGGATAGCCGCTGGGTACATCGGGTGCCCTTTCGCTGGGGCGAGCAGGAACACTGGCACGATATGGTTCATCCCGAAGGCTACATTCACAGTGAACTACTGCGCATGATCACGCTGCGCAAGGGACAGTCTGCCCTCGCTGGCGGTGAACTGTCGGTGGTGGACACGGGCAACCCGCATTTGCTCGGCTATATTCGTCATCACGCCGGGCAGCGTCTGTTGGTGGTGTCCAACTTTAGCGAGTTCCCCCAGAGCCTCAGCGCCAACCGCCTGCGTCTCTACGGTATGGGCTACTACTTCACCGATCTGATCACGGACATGAGAGTGAGAGCCGATGATATGCTGTCCCTGTCGCCCTACCAGTTTGTCTGGCTGGAGGTGCGCGGGTAGGATCTGAGGCAACGTCTATTATGGGCTGCGCCCCCGAAGAGAGGTTTGGCCATGACAACCCCATCCTCGTCCACTGACGATCTCGACAGTCTGCCGCCCGCTGAACTGGCTCGGTTTGTGCGCGAATTGCGCATCACGAACGAGCGTCTCCAGATCGCGTCGTGGCAGTCTGGATCGGCCGCCCTGGATCTGCTCGATGAACGTCTGCGCCGATCCTCGCTGCTCACCCAACTGGTGATTGAGTTTCGTGATACCCTCGCCCCCGACCAGATCGTCGAGCATACCCTGCGGGTTCTCGCGATGCATACGGTGTCGAGCGCGAGTGTTATCATCGTTGGCCCTGGCGACGTGATCGATCTGGCGCTGGCGGTGTTTGAGGGCGAGGTGCAGCCAATCACGCCCGATCACGCCCGCAGCGTGATCGCGCAGGGTTTGGCCGGGTGGGTGGTGCGCCACGGCGGTAGTGTGGCCCTCTCGGATGTTGCCCGCGACCGGCGCTGGCTTCAGTTTAGCGAGCAGCACGGCGACGGCAGCGTGATTGTCATTCCGATCAACCAGTCACGTGCTACCCTGGGCGCGCTTACCGTCCACCGCCCAATCGCCAATGCGTTCAACAGCTACGACCTCATCATCCTGGAGGGTGTGGCTGCCCAACTCGGCGTCGCCTTGAGCGCCGCTCGTCACTATGCCAGCGAGCGCCTGCGCCGGGATCAGGCGATGACCTTGCTGTCCATGTCTCAGTTCCTCTCGGCTGAGCGCAGCCTGGCGGATCTGGCGTCTATGCTCAATGAGAAGAGTACCGCTGTCTTCGGGGTGCGCCAGGGTCTGCTCTTTCTCAGCGATAGTGCTGACGCGGTGCTTCAGCCGGTGCTTCCCAACCCCACCGAGGAGTGGTCGCAGCGTGCAGAGATCGCCGGCGGGGCGGCTCGACTCGCCTGGGCGGGACAGCGTATCGTCACTACGATCCCGTCCCCAGATCTGACGTGTCTGGCGTTCCCGCTCACGCATCATGGCGTCACCATCGGCAGCTTCGTCCTCGTTCACGCCAGCACGAGCACCTTCTCGACCAGCCTCTGGTCGCTGCTCACCATTTTCACCGACATTGTGGCGGCGGCATGCGCCAATGTGCGGCTGGTGGGCCGACTCACCGGGCAGACCGCCGCCCTTGAGCAGTTGGTCGAGCAGCGCACGTACCAGATGCAGCACTCACGCGATGCGCTACGCGCCGTCTTCGATAGCCTGCCCGACGGTGTGCTGCTGCTGGATACGCAGGAGTGCCTGCTGGCCGCTAATCAGTCCTTCTGTCACCAGATCATCAGTTGCCACCCACGCGAGTTGGTCGGCCAGAGCTACGCCCACCTCTGGCAGTTGCTTGAGCGCCAGTCAACGATCCATGTTGAACTGATGCCGGTCCAGGATCCCGGCCACCAGGAGTTGGTGGTACGCATCAGCGGCCCAGCCGACGAGCGCGCCTTTATCGTGCGGCGGACGCCGGTTGGCACCGATGGCCAGCCTGTCGATCAGTACTTGGAATTCTGGATCGCGAAGAGTCCATCCGGCGGGTGAATTTTGAGGCATCGCACGTGGTAGTGGGCGCAAAAGACGCGAAGTTACCTGATCTTCACCACAGGTTTAATATTTTCAACATATTGACGGGGTTGTATGGCCTTATTATCACGGTAGACGGGATTCTTAGGTGTTTTAGCTGACCTTAAAGGGGGGCTTATGTCTTCTCAGGAAACCAAAAAGGCCATGGACTGTGCGTTCGCTTTCGCGACGGCAGGAGCAGGAACATCTTTTAGCTTGAGGTCGTTCTTACGGATACCCATTGTGGATGCTGTCCCTCAAACCCTGATTGTGAAGATAATGTCTGATCAGTTGGCCGCCATATACGGACTCTCGTCGCTCCGGGAGCTAACTATTTTTACAGGAAAAATAGTGGGTGCAACAGGTGGTATAAAATTGGCAAGCGAAGTGGTCGCTTTAGTTCCTCTCCCTTTGATAGGGGCGGGTACAAGCGCGGTGACTTCTTTTACCTTGCAACTGTCGGTGGGTATTGTGTTGATTATTGTATTTGAGTTACTTCGTGAGAACATCATACACGAGAGTTACATAAGAAACATCACTCTTGATGATATGGGAATCTTGCTGGGTTTCGCTACTGAAGTTATGTCGGAAATCATACATATGGAAGATGGCGTAAATGCTATCAAAATGGCCGTAGAAAAATTTAAGCTACAGAATGTACCGGTAGCTCTCTAGTTCTCTCCTCCTGGTGGGGACGCGGGGGCGGCAATGCCGTCCCCGCGTCTTTTTTGGGGGATTATGACATGGTTCGCAGGTACTTTACAGTTTGTCGCCGGTCAGCCCTCACCCCCCAGCCCCCTCTCCCCGTGAGGGAGAGGGGCAGGGGGTGAGGGCCGGAGGGTGAC
>CAIRFY010000253.1 GCA_903877945.1 uncultured Oscillochloris sp.
CCCCCCCGCTTGCGCATGGGGATAATGCGTTGTTCCCCCCCGCGTGCGGGGGGGCTAGGGGGGGTGATCGGCGAGAGCCTTTCTGCGAAGATATTTACAACTGTAGTACTATTGCGGCGTGATCTGCACATCGTCGAAGGCGACCTTGCTATGACTGGCAAGCAGCCCAACGTAGCCACTGACATAGGTGAGCTTCACGTCCTTGGCGATCTCGTTCCCGTCCAGGCTGAAGGTCGCGTTGCCGCCCGCCACACTGATGCCGAAGGTATGCCACGCCCCGTCGTTGCCGTCGGGCACGGGGGCGTTGCCCTCGAAGACGAAATTGCCGCCATCATCAAAATGACCCCACTGGAGTGCCTTGCCGCCCTGGGTGTAGTTGATCATCTGGCTGCGGCTCTTGCTGTCGCGCTGAGCCATGTTGAAGTAGAGCCCCGCCCCGATGTCACCGTCAATCCGCTGGAGGCGCACCGTAGCCGTGAAGCTGCCGCTCTGGAAAGGCGTAACGCTGCCCAGGTCGGAGCCAGTCAGGTCGGTTTGCTGGTAGGTTCCCTGGATGTTCTGCCAGGTACCGCTCAGCACCTGCCATCCCTTTGTATCGCCATCGGCGAAGTCGTCAGAGAACCCGGCAGAGGTCGTGAGTACAGCGGTGGCAACCACCGGCGGTGCTGTCGTCCCCGCTATTTCTGGCAGAACGCTCACCTGAACACTATCAAAGTCCACTTTTGTCATTGATGTAAGCAGCCCAACATGACCGGCCTGACTCACATTCGTGATCGTGGCGATCTCCGTCCCATCAAGCGCAACCACACTAGAACCAGCATGAGTGACCAAGCTAAGATCGTGCCACTGCCCATCGTTGATCGGCTTGGCAACGGCAAGGCCGCCTTGATAAACATAGGCACCCTTATCGTCGTAGCGCCCCCAGCGCAGAAAGCCACCACTCTGGTCGAAGTCTACGTTCTGCGCACCGGCGCGGCTGGTCGTACTCGGCGCGTTGTAGACAAACCCGCCACCCATCTGCCCGTCACCCAGCCGCAGCTTCGCCGCAAAACGGTAGTTCGTTTGCGGATCCACATTCATCATGCTGATAAAGTCATAGCCCGTGTTATCGCTCTGGCTATAAATACCATTGGCAATGCCCCAACTGCCGGAAAGCGGCAACCAGACGCTTGGGGCACCGCCGCTCTCGTCGAAGCCTGTGGAGAGCAGCGATTGCCCGTCCGGTGCGGCGGTGCCTGCGGTAGCAGGTGCGGCGGTGGCCTTAGCGACAGGTGCGGTAGTAGCTCCGGCAGCGGATGCCGCAGTGGCTCCAGCGGCAGGCGCGGCAGTGGCCGCCGGAGCCGCCGCCGCTGCGCCGTTATCGATGAGCAGCCCCGGCGCGGCGCTCACATAGCGGTAGTAGGCCGGGTCGGCAGCGCGGCCCACGGGTACCGAAATTGCCTCCTGCGCACCGGGGGCGGCCCCGTAGTCGATCACCCAGGTCAGTGTCTCACGCGAGGACAGCTTCGCCAGACGCTCGGCAAACGGCCCAAGCTGAGCCACGGCCCACGAGCGGACGCGAACTTGATCGGCCAGATTGGTGCGGGTGTAGAGCAGAACCCGGTCGCCCGGCAGATATGATCCCGAGGAAATCTGCACCTCGCCGGAGCGACCTACTGCGCGGGCAATATCCCAGGCCAACGCCTGGCCCGGCAGGATCTGAGCCGGGGCCGCAGGCTGGAGCGCACGCAGCGCGCTCACCCCGCCGAGGGCGAGGGCACCGAGCAGCACGGCGCTCACCAGAAAACGGGGTAGGCGCAGCCCACTGCACCACACCCAGATCTGTTGTAGTGGTCGTCGAATGATCATCATTATCTCCAGCGGGGGCATTCATCCCACAAAATACCAGTGCGAAAACATGATGGCGAAATATGTTGTCAACGGGAGAAAGACCCCTAGCACCAGCCGATCAACCCAGCTACGACGGCCCCAGACAGCCAGGAGCAAAAAGCAGGGAATCAGCATCAGGACGTAGCGGGCCATACTGCCAATCGAACCGGTACTCAGCGGGGCGTAGAAGGTCAGGGCAGCGTAGATGCCGTAGGCCGGACGTAGTTTGATCACCGCCAGCAGCACCAGCGGGGCGAAACCGAGGGTCGCCAGCAGGTTCAACAGCGTTAGGGTGTTGATCTGTCCGACCCAGATATTGTCGCCCAGATTGAGGTTTGTCTTAATATTCGTCAGAATATTCAAAATACTGCCCGCTCCGGTCGAGCGGCCCCAGCTCGCTTGAGCGTGGATGAATCCGAGTGGATCGCCGAACGTCAGGCTGAGGAAGGCCATATAGGCCACCAGGCCAATCGGCACATAGCAGGCAGCCAGCAGGCTCGGCCAGCTTGCGAATACCACCCGCACCTGTCGGCCCATGTGATCTCGCCACAGCCGAGCGGTGGCCGCCGCCGTCGCTCCGAGCATGCGCTCGGGCCGCAGGCACAAACCCTGCTGGCTCAGCCCTTCGAGTGCGATCACGGCGGCCAGGAGTACGCCGGTGTTACGGGTTGCGGCGGCCAAAGCGCCCGCCGCCGCTGCCCACTCCCACATGCGGCGGCCCGAGAAGTAGAAGGTGGCGCAGACCAGGGCGATAAACAGGCTCTCGGTGTACATCGCCGCGCAAAAGATCGTCGAGGGCGCAGCGGCGAGATAAAAGACCGCCCGCGCCGCCGTCTCGTCATCGAACTCGCGGCGGGCCAGTCCGTACAAGAAACCGAGGGCGGCCAGAAACGCCACCTGCGAAACGACCACGCCCGCTACAAAAATATTCCCCGTCAGAGCGGCGACGCCCTTGACCAGCAGCGGGTAGAGCGGGAAGAACGTCACCGTCCCCTGCACACCAGTTTGCACGTCGCCGATGGTGTAGCCATGCTCGATAATGCCGACATACCACCAGCTATCGTGGCGGATCAGGCCATCGAGTACGATGTTATCCGAGATGGCGTAGCCAAAGGTACCGCTCGGCATCGGGATGGCCGCTGACGAGAGAAAGATCACCAGCAGCAGCAGCAGTCGGGTGGTGAGGAAGATCGCCAGCACCACGGCGACGGCCCGTAGGTCGATGGCGCGTAAGAGGCCAGCCAGCCGCGTGCGCCGTCCGCCGCCATCATCGGCGAGGGGAAAGTCAGAGCTGCGCATGGCTACTTTCCCCCCTGGCCCATCTGCTCGGCGCGTGGGTTGGCGGCCATGCCATCCTGCCAAATCGCATACGCCCCGCTGTTGGCGGCGTCGGCGGCGCGGCTGGTGATCACCAGTTGGTGGTAGTTGCGGGCGGTAAAGTCGTAGTAACGCACCGAGATCGCTATCGTTTCACCGGGCGGCACCGCATCGAGTTTCGGGCCAAACGTCCCCATCAAAAAGATCGCCCAGTCGCGCACGCCCTGGTCAGCCGGCTTATCGGGCCAGGCATTCGGCCCGTGCAGCAGTTCCAAACTGATGATCGCACCAACGCCGGGGATGTAGGCACCAGCGGCCTGCTCGGCCTCGCTATCGCGCAGCGACGGCAGGATCTGAATCATCTGCTCCTGGGCCGGGTTCCCTGGGCGCGACGCCTGCGCCCCCGCGATCTGCCACATCAGCAGGAGTGTCGCCAGGGTCGCTACGCCGAGCAGCAGCGTGCGCCAGCGGCGGCGGATCAGCGGCCACGCACGCCCTAGGCCCCTCACCCCCTGCCCCTCTCCCTCAAGGGGAGAGGGGAGATCTCGCAGCGCAACAACTCCGGCCCCCCCTCTCCCGCTCAGGGCGAGGGGGCTGGGGGGTGAGGGCACGCGCCGTCCTGCCAGCCGCCAGTCCCAGCCGATGAGGGCGGCGAGCAGCACGGCCATCAGCACCACCTGCACCACTACTACTTGGTACAGGCTAGCGTGGAAGATCCACAATCCGACGACCTGGGCCACCCCGGCGACCACCACCAGCGCGCTCCCGCCGCCGTCGCCAATCGCCAGCCGGTAGTTGATCACCACATTGGACAGGGCGTAGAACATGGTGGCCGCCGCGTAGAGCCAGAGCAGCGGCGCAATCGGTAGGTAGGCCGCGCCGAAGAGCAGTTGCACCATCAGATCGGGGAAGATCAGCGCCGCGCCGATCACCGCCAGAGACGCCGCCGCGACCAAGGCCAGGCCGAGCCAGAGTAGATTTCGGTGTGGTTCGCCGCGCTGATGCCGCTGGGCCGCAATTGGGAACGTCGCTGCGACCACCGAAAGCGTGGCGAAGAAGACCACTCGCCCGATCAGGGCGAGGGCCGCGTAGTGACCGGCCTCGGTAGACGGGAAGAAGTGCTTGACGATCAGGATGTCGCTGTTGTTGATCAGCACCTGGCCCACGAGGGCCGCGACCACCGGGCCAGCGAAGGCCGTGATCGCCCGCCGATCTGCGGCGATAAGCTGTGTCCCGGAAGCCCGCCGGGGCACACCGCCCAGCGGCCAGGCTGCTGCCAGCCATGCCGCCACCAGCGAGAGGGTGACTCCGGCGACCGCACCGTTCACCGACCAGCCCAGAGCCACCAGGGCTATCGCGAAGATCAGGCGCGCCCACATCTCAACTTGGTAGCTAAGCGCCAGCGCCGTAAAACGGGTTGAACCCTGGAGTACGCCGCGATCAATGCCTTGGGCGTAGTAGAACGGTAGCCCAAGGCCGAGGATCACAAAGGGCCACGCCGATGTGGTTTGAAAGAACTGCTGCCAGAAGGGCGCACCGATGGCGAGGACGGCCAGGGTTGCGCCGCCCAGCCCCCAGGCCCAGCGACCCAGCCACGCCCGGATGCGCTCTACCCGCGCCGTATCGCCTTCGGCGGCGTACATCGCCGAAAACTTGGCGCTGATCGTCTGGAGCGTGGCCGTGATCAGAGTGACGATCAGGAATGCGGTGATCATCAGGCTGAGGTCGGCAAAGGCTGCTGGCCCCATCCAGCGCCCAAGCACCAAGTTGAACAGGTAGTTGCCCGCGTTGACAATCGTCATGCTGGCGAGCAAGAGCGCACCGCCACCGATCATGCCGCCCTGACGTGGGCGTGACGCGAGTTCCGCGAAGTACTCAAAGTTCTGGAGACTACGTGTGCGCAGTTGGCAGAACTGGTCGCGGATGGCCGCACTGGCGGTGTGGCGCTGTTCCCAGGCCACATCAAGCACTGCAGGCAGTCGTCCCGCCTCCAAGTCAGTCAGCGAGACGTTCATCGCCCCCTGGCCGACCTCGGCCAGAAAGCTGCGCACCTTGACCTCATAGTCGAGGCCAACCATCGCCACACCCCGGATTGCCGCGAAAATCAACCCGTGCAGGCGTGCGCTCAGTACCACGTCGGCATGGCTGATCACCGCCAG
Source organism: uncultured Oscillochloris sp. (assembly GCA_903877945.1). GTDB lineage: Bacteria > Chloroflexota > Chloroflexia > Chloroflexales > Chloroflexaceae > Oscillochloris. Next base: position 5,346 of record CAIRFY010000253.1, read on the forward strand.
GGCGGCCTGTGGCGTCTCCGGCACCAGCACCTCGGCGGCGCTGGCGTGGCGCATCTGGGCCAGCACGGCTCGCGCCACCACCAGGTCGTCGTACTTGGCAGCGTAGCCGGTCTGGAAAGGCACGATCTGCACGCGCACGCCATACGCCTCAACCAGATGGTCACAGGCTGCGGCCAATGCCGTCACCTGGATGGCGCTGAGCGAGTAACGCGGGATGACAACCGCCGTCGGGCCGGTCGCTGGATCCGGTGCGCCTGCCGAATCCGCCACGTCTCCATCGCCCAAGCAGAAAACCAGGTCAGCGGTCGTGTGGATCGGTCGGCGCACGCCAATCTGCACTAGCAGATCATGCGACTCGCGGTCACGCACACAGATCAGGTTCGTCAGATTTGCGGCGCGACACGACAGCCAGCGGTAAAGCGGGTGGCTGAGCGGGCCGATGCCAACGCCAAGCATCGCGGTCGGTCTCCCGAACAACCGGGCGAAGATCAACACCAGGAAGATCCGCAGGAAGTAGAGCAGCCGCGCAAACGTGCCGCCCTCGATCTCTTTCAGCAGACTGCCGCCGCCAAAGACAACCGCATCGGAGCTATAGAGGGCGCGTGGGCGGCGAAATTGCGGCCAGGCGTTATAGGTCGCCACCACATCGACGCCATAACGCCGGCGCGTCTGCTCGGGCTGAGCCGAGTTGACCACTAAATGTGACGCACGCAGGTGCGCGAGGCACACCTCCAGCAGCGCATCGTCGCCAAGATTGTTCTGGCCGTAGGCCCCGAGCATCAGAATTTGTTGTAGCGCCATGATACCTCACCGAGATCGCGGGGCTGGAGGGTCAGGGCTGGGTGGAGAGGTTTGAAGCTGTTGAACCATACCCAGCAGGCGATCCACCGCCGCAATCAGATCATGCGAACTGGCGGGCTTCGTGAGAAATCCGTCGGTACCGGCTGCCTCGGCGGCGAGGCGATCCTGCTCCTGCCCGCTTGCCGTGAGCATAAGTTGTCGGACTCGACGTGTTCCTTCGTTGGCGCGGATGTTGTTCAGCAGCGTGATTCCGTCCATCTCGGGCATCTGGAGGTCAGCAATCACGAGATCAACCACCTGCACCGCCAGAAGTTCGAGAGCCTCACGCCCGCCTGCTACGGCGAGTACGGTGTGACCTGCACGCCTGAGCGTGTACCCAAGCAGGTGTCGACTCACTGCCGAGTCATCGACGACAAGAATGGTAGCCATGACACGGCTCCCTTAAAAATCGGTGAGGGCCGCCTCGGCCGTGTCGGCCATGGTGAACACACGGTCGAACTTCGTGAGCTTAATAATGCGGCGGGCTGCTTCCTCGGTGGGCCAGACGAGGCGCACATCACCGCCCTGATCGCGGGAGCGTTTGAGCAGGCGTACCAAGACGGCCATGCCGGCGCTGTCGAGAAAGGGGACGTTCGTGAGATCGAGGACGAATCGCCGCGCACCGCCCTCAAGCTGCTGGTCGAGGGCAGCCCGCAACTCGGGCGCGTTGAAGGCGTCGATGCGCTGACGCGGTGCAACGACGACGGTTCGGACAATATGTTCGCTGATGTTGAGATCCATCGTGCGCTATCTCTCCATGTCAGGGATAGGCCAGGGAGATTCGCTTTCCCTGAACCCTTCCCACCTAAAGATGTTTGATAAGTTGCCAGGTGTTGCCGTCTGCGCACCGGGCGTAGGCGACATCGTCCATTAGGCTGCGGGCCAGGAATAGGCCGTAGCCGTTGATCTGGACATCCTCAAGATCTGGCTCCGCCACCGCCGTGGGGTCGAAGGCAATCCCGGTATCACGGATCGCGATCAGCAGACGGCGAGGGTCTGAGGCGAGCATCACGACCACGTCCACACGCCCTCCGGGCGCATCACCGTAGGCATGCGCAACGATGTTGGCGAAAATTTCGTTCACAGCGAGTTCGATGTTGTAGGCCGTGACGCGCGGTTCTGCAATCCCCTCGATGCGCTCGATGAAGGCGTTAAGGCAGGCACCGAGTACATTCAGGTACTTATTGGCTGCGGGAAGATCGAGCCGGAGGGCATCACTGTGCAGTTCCACTACGCAATCCCCTTGATGACGATCAGTGTCTGGTCGTCCTCCTGTGTCTGTCCAGCCGTGAATCCGTCAATGGCACCGTATAACCCGTAGGCAATCACCTGGGCTGGCTGGTCGGCGAACTCGTCCACGATCTCAAGCAGCCGCTCGTAGCCAAACATCGTGCCATCAGGGTCGCGAGCCTCATTGAATCCGTCCGTGGTGATAACCAGCAGCGCGCCAGGAGCGAAGGCCAGGGTGTAATCTTCACTCAAGCTGATCGGCAGCACCCCAATCGGGACACCGTCCGCCTCTAACATCTGCGCCCGTCCGCCCGGTGCTCGATAGATCACCGGCGCGTGGCCGGCATTGGCGTAGCGCATCAGCCCGTGATCTGGCTCGTACTGGGCGACAAATGCGGTGGTAAACGAGTCGAGCAAGGTCAGATCGTCGTACAGATCATTGTTGGTGCGGCTCAGGATGGAGGCGGGTGTGGCGTCGGGTAAAAAACGGGCGGCGCTGCGCGCTGCGAAGCGAACCATGCCCATAATCATTGCCGCCGAGACGCCTTTACCTGAAACATCACCGAGTATCAGCATCACGGATCGGTCAGACTTGGCCACAAAGTCATAGAAGTCGCCGCCCACCTGGAGCGCTGGCCGTGACTCGGCGTAGATGTCGAGGGTTGACACGCGGGGCCGTGTATGCGGGAGCAGTTGGAGTTGCACCCGTCGTGCGACTTCCATCTCGGTCTGGAGCCGCGCCTGATCGAGCGTCTCTTGGTAGAGCATGGCGTGTTCAATGTGTGCGCCGGCCTGCTCGGCAATGGCACGGGCCAGCTTGAGGTCTGGCGCAGTAAAGCCGCCCTCCCGGTTGATCAGACCAAGTGCCCCTCGGATGCCCCCCCGAATCTGGATGGGCATGAGGCAGAGGTTCGTGATCCCCTCGGGTAATGCCGAGTGCGGGGCGCTGAGCAGCAAATCTTCCCCTCGCTGCTCGGCGATTCGAATGTACATATTCACGGCGTACTCGTCGATCAGATCCTCTGGGTACTGCACCATGGTCGGCCCCACACAGAGCACGGCACCCTGGACACAGACGAGCCGGGTCGCCTCACGGGCTAGATGGCGCAGGATCTCGCCGACGCCGAGGTGGCTGCGGGTTGCCTTCGTAAGGTCGTACATCGCCAGCAGCAGATCCTGGGTTTCTACAAGTTGACCAGCCATCTGCTCAAGATCGCGCTCACACTGTAGCTCGTGGGCGTGCAGACAAGACTCAGCGTCGGTTCGACTGCATGGCTCAATAGCGATTCCGCCCGGCATGCTGTGGATGGATGGGGCGACAACTGCCTCCGTAATCTGTCGTGTCATCTGGGCGAGTACTGGAAGCATCACCACACCTCACCGAGTAAAAGAAGCGACGGCCTCAGCTTCGGTCGCGAAAATCTCAAAGGCGCGGTGCATGCGGGTCAGTTCAAAAATAACCCGCACGGGCTGCTGGAGGGCACAGAGCCGTAGGTCGCCATCGCGCTGGCGACAACGCTTCATGCCGCCGGCCAGTGCCGCCAGCGCACTTGAGTCGATGAAGGTGACATCGACGAGGTTGACGACAATCTGGGGCGCGGGCAGCCGTCCGTACCACTCAATCACCGCAGGTGCCACGTGCGCGTCGAAACGCCCATGCAGATCTAGGACGCCGACATTGCCGATGGAGCGGGTGTTCAAAGCCATGATGATCTTCCTTGATGATGTTAGGCATGGTGCAGATCTGGCGATCTCAACGTGATGGCTCCACAGCGACGCGATGAGGCGATGAGGCGATACCATCGCCTCGTCGCCTCGTCACCTCATCGCCGAACTGTCAAGCTGAATTGAGACATGCCTTATCGCTTGACAAATTCGCGGCGGCGGGCCGCACGGCGGGCATTGCGAACCGTGAGTACGTTCTGTGCGTGCAGGATGTACCACTCCACCACCTCCGCCATCGGCAGGCCACAGGCGGCAAGGTAGTTCTGTGTCCCCATGGCGCGCCGCCGCGCCGGGTCATCGAGCAGACGCGCAAGGGCTTCGGCCAGGCTCTGCGCGTTCTCAGGCGCGAAGAACTCGCCGGTGTATCCCTCCTCGGCGATCAGTTCGGCCAGATCTCCCAGGCGCGGCAGAACAACGGCCCGCCCGTAGTTGCCAGCTTGGTGCAGCACTCCTGAGCTACCGGTGGTGCTGGTGTAGGGGAAGACCACCACGCCCGCATCCTGGAAAATCCGGGGCACGTCCTCTTCGGCGACGTAGCCGGTGAAGCGTAGCCCAGCCAGATCGACGTTGGCGAGGCGCACAGCCTCAAGGTACCCATGCGCGTTGGGGCTATCGGTGCCGGCAATGACGAGCTCAAGGTCGCGGCGCGTCTCACGTAACAGCCGAAATGCCTCCACCAGCGGTTCGATCTTCTTGTAGGTGCCAAACTTGCCAAAAGTCATGATCTGGAGCGGGCCGGGCGGTGGCTCAAACGACGGGGGCGGAGCCTCATCGAAGGCACCGTGCGGGGCGAGCAGCACATTCGTTGCCCCGTACTTGTGCTCAAGGATCTCCACGTAGCGCGGGATGGTCACGGCCAGCAGATCGGCGCTCAGCAGTGCCCGCGTGGTAATTGCACCAAAGGTTCGGATAAGGCGCTCGACCAGCGGGTTGGCTCCAAAGCCGGCGCTCTTCAGATCAACCGTCTCCATAATGTTGTGCAGCAGCACAATCGTCGGGATGCCAACAGCGCGGGTCATTGCAGGGGCGAGGAGGCCCAGGGCCGCAGATGGCTTGGAGCTGCCGAAGGAGGCGAACTGGATGTTAAAGAGGACGATGTCGGGCGCGAGACTCCGTGCGGTGCGGACGATGCGCAGCGCGTTGTCTAACGCACCGAAGCGCCAGCACGGGACGATGTGCAGGGGGGCCAGGCCAGGCTGCGCAACTGTATCTGGGGGGTACGCGGCGTCATCCGGCAGCCGGTCAGTCAAGATAAAAATCTCGCTGATCTCGGGCTTCTGGCGCAGGAAGCGGATGAAGTGAAAGGCATACTCGTTAAGCGACCCCTGACTGGGTGGGTAGGGTGTGACAATGGCGATACGCATAAGCAATGCTTCCCTCTTGGTAGGATCTAGGATCCGCCCTAGAGACAGTGTGTTGTTAAGCGCGGGCATACACCCCGCGCAGATCGTTCCACTTAATCCGCAGCAGATCGCGCAGAAAGCGCTGGATCTCGCGGGTGGTGTCCACCTTTGAACCCGGCGCATCAATCCACGAGACCGGCACCTCGGCTACCCGATAGCCGAGCCGGGCGGCTAAATACAGAATCTCCAAGTCGAAAGAGAATCCATCGATAGTCTGCGCGGCGTAGAGCCGATGCGCGGCGGCGCGGGTAAAGAGCTTGAAACCACACTGGGTATCGCGCACGCCGATGCGGAACAGGAGGCGCACCATCAGGCGCAAGCCACCGCTGAGCGTCCGGCGCAGGAGCGTCCGATGGGCCTCTTCCGCCCCGCTGGCGGCGCGTGAGCCGACGGCGATGTCGTAACCCTGTTGCTCCAGCGTGGGCAACAATTTGCCCAATTCCTCAATCGGCGTCGAGTTATCGGCATCGTCGAAGAGGATGTAGCGACCCTGGGCAGCGAGAACACCCCGGCGCACGGCGCTACCCTTACCGCCATTTTTCTCGGCGCGCAGCAGGCGCAAGTTGACAAGCTCCAGTCCCTCAACAAGCGCGGCGGTCTGGTCACGTGAGCCATCGTCGGCGATGATCAACTCCCAGGGAAAGCCCATCCCGGCAACGTGCGAGGCAATCGCCCCAATCGTCGGGACAATTCGCTCCTCTTCGTTATAGGCCGGAATAACGATGGAGAGGTAGGGCTCGCCTGTGATGGGCGTTGTCTTCCACGCAGCGTAATCCACATAGGTCATAATCGTCGCGCTCCCTCAACGTATGCGGAGATGCAGCATATAGCAGTCCCATTCCGGTTGTGAAGAGGAGTCAAGGCTTTAGCCGGCTGAAGCCTTGACTCCTCTTCACGAATCCAAGAGGATTGCTATAGCTGACACTGGGTATCTATGCTCTTGTTTGGATGGGCTATGTTATTCTGTAACTTACACTACTAACGACCATTTACTTATTTTTCACAATGATCTGTTAAAAATAGACAAATCGAAATGTGTATATTCATCGTATGTAGTAAAGTTTGCCTTGTAAGGAGCGGCGATTATGACATATCCAACATTACAGATAGATTACAAAAGTCGCACACCCTCCAACCGCATATTTTGGTTATAAAAAAGTGATATCTCAATGCTATTGTCGTCTTAGGCATGTTTCAAACCAGCGTGACAATTCAGCGACGAAACGATGACGCGGTGAGGAGATCCGTATCGCCACCTCGCCACATCGCCACATCGCCACATCGCCTCATCGCCTCATCGCCTCATCGCAAGACTGTAAAGCTGAATGTGCCCATTTTGAAACATGCCTTAGCGATGATATACCCAAAGATCCGGACGATGACACCCAATAAGTTAGCATCAGGAAATTCTATGCACCCTGCGTCACCACCTCCAAACGAAGCGAGGCGCCTCGCCGCCCTCCACGCCTATCACATTCTGGACACGCCCCCGGAAGTTGATTTCGACGACCTGACACGGCTTGCGGCCGCCCTCTGCGACACACCAATCGCCTTCATCAGCCTCATGGATGCGGAGCGTTTGTGGATCAAGTCGCGGGTCGGCATCGATATGACCGAGATTCAGCGCGATCAGTCCTTCTGCGGCTATACCCTTGCCCAACTGGGCACGATCACGGTTGTGCCGGATACAAGGGAGGACGTGCGCTTCTGCAAGAACCCCCTGGTGACGGACGACCCATACGTCCGCTTTTACGCAGGAACACCGCTCATCACCTCCGCAGGCGACGTGCTAGGCACCCTCTGTGTCATTGATCACATCCCGCGTGAACTGAACCCGCTTCAGCACGAGGCGATCCGCGTTCTGGGCCGTCAAGTGATGGTTCTTATGGAACAACGACGCACCATTTACGAACTCGCTGCAGCGGAATCGCAACTGAGACACGAGCGCGACATGCACGTCAGCGTGATCGCATCGCTCGCCGAGGGGATCGTCATCCAGGATGCCGAAGGGACGATCTGCTCATGCAACAGGAGCGCCGAGCGTATTCTCGGCATCCCGACTGCACAAATCGCAGGCCGCACCAACACTCACCCAGACTGGCACACCATTCACCCCGACGGCTCGCCCTTCCCCGGCGAAACGCACCCGGCAATGGTCGCCTTACGCACGGGTCAGCCCCAGCGTGACGTGATCATGGGCATCCACAAGCCCGATGGTGCGCTACGCTGGATCTCGATCAACGCCCAACCCATGGTTCTGCCCGACATCCAGCGTAGCCGCAGCGTCGTCACCTCGTTCTTCGACATCACCGGACTACGCGCAACGGAGGCGGCGCTGCGCGCAAGCGAGGTGCGCTACCGCTCGGTGGTCGATAACGTCAAAGAGGTCATTTTTCAAACCGACGCCGCAGGCTTGTGGATCTTCCTGAACCGCGCATGGACGGAGATCACCGGCTTTGGCATCGCCGAATCTCTGGGCCGCACCTTTCTGGACTATGTTCACCCCGACGACCGCCAGCGCAACCAGGATCTCTTCGCTCCGCTGATCGCACGGCAGAAGGAGTACTGCCGCCATGAAGTGCGTTACCTGACCAGCGATGGGGGGTTTCGCTGGATCGAGGTGTTTGCCCGGCTCACCCTCGACGATGCCGACACTATCATCGGCACCTCGGGCACGCTCAACGATGTCACCGAGCGCCGACGCGCCGAGGAAGCTATCCAGGTGGCCGAGCGCCAGCAGCGCGCAATTCTTGACAATATGACCGAGCTGGTCTTTCTGACCGACACCGACGAGCGCTGCATCAGCGTCAACGCCGCCTTCGCCCGCTTCTACGGCCAGCCGCCCGAGTCGTTCATTGGGCTGACAACCGAAGAGCGGTTGCCCCCACCCCTCGGCACAGAGCAGTACCACGAGAACCTGTCGATCATCCGCAGCGGCGTACCCGTGCGAGTCGAGCGCCGTACCCCCGATCCGAGCGGTACACTCCACTGGCACGAGATTCACAAGACCCCGATCACCGCCCCTGACGGGACATTAGTCGGGCTGGTCGGTGTGATCCGTGACATCACTGGGCGAAAGGAGGCAGAGGTTTCGCTCCAACAGGCCAAGGAGGCGGCTGAGGCGGCTGCGCAGACGCGCTCGGTCTTCCTCGCCACCATGAGCCACGAGATTCGCACCCCGCTCAACGGGGTGATCGGGATGACCGGACTGCTGCTCGACACGGCTCTTACGCCGGAGCAGCGCGAGTATGCCGAGACGGTGCGCCGGAGCGGCGAGGTGCTGCTCAACCTGATCAACGACATCCTCGACTTTTCAAAGATCGAGGCGGGCAGGCTCGATTTGGAGGAGATCGACTTTGATCTGCGCACCGTTGTCGAAGATGTGGTCGAGCTGCTGGCAGAACCGGCTGAGCGCAAGGGGCTGGTGCTGAGCGGTCGGATCGACCACGCCCTGCCCTCCCTCCTGCGCGGCGACCCCAGCCGACTCCGTCAGGTGCTGACCAACCTGGTGAGCAACGCCGTGAAGTTCACCGAGCGTGGCGAGATCCTCATACGCGCCGACGTGGTGACGCACGATTCAGATGGCACACTGCTGCACCTCAGCGTTGCAGATTCGGGGATGGGCATGTCTGAGCAGACCATAAGCAGGCTTTTTCAGCCCTTCATGCAGGCCGACGCCTCAACCACGCGCTTGTACGGAGGCACCGGGCTCGGGTTGGCAATCAGTCAGCAACTCGTGACCCTGATGGGTGGCAACCTCGCGGTGACCAGTACACTAAAACAGGGGTCGACCTTCACTGTGGCTGTACACCTGGCACCACCGCTGAATACCGTACCCCAGATGATCGCCACACACGACCTGCGTGGGAAGCGGGTGCTCATTGTTGACGATACGGCAACGAGCCGTGCCCTCCTGCACCATCTCTTACACACGTGGGACACCGAAACCACGGTCTGCCCAAACGCAGCCGAGGCGCTATCCGCGCTCCACAACGCGGTGGATCGCGGTCAACCTTACCACGTCGCGCTCATTGATGTCGTCATGCCGATCCAGGACGGATTCGCGCTGACGCGGGCGATTCGGGCCGACCCGCGCATCGCGAGTTGTGCCCTCATTTTGATGACCGCGTATACTCAGCGTAGCTACGGCGCGGCGGCGCACGCGGCCGGGGCAGCCGCCTTCCTCACCAAGCCCATCCGCCAGAGCCAGCTCTTTGACGCACTGGCGACGGTTCTGTCTAACAACACCGCTCAGATCGGAGCAGAGCAGCCTATCGCCATGATTGGGAATCTCTCGTCAGATCTACGTCGTTTCACAACCGGACGGATTCTGATCGTCGAAGATAACCAGGTCAACCAGAAGGTGGCGGCGCGCATACTGGAGAAACTAGGCTACCAGGTTGACGTTGCCGCAAATGGCTACGAAGCTATCGCGGCCCTCGTCCATATCCCGTACCGGCTGGTACTGATGGATTGCCATATGCCCGAGATGGACGGTTTTGCCGCAACCGCAGCCATCCGCGCGCGGGAAGGGGCGGATCGTCACACACCGATCATCGCCCTGACCGCAAACGCGCTGGCCGGCGAGCGTGAGCGCTGCTTGGCAGCCGGAATGGATGACTACCTCGCCAAGCCGATCCAGAAGTCCGAACTCATGACCGCGCTTGCGCGCTGGTTTGACGGCATCGATAGGCGATCAGTGGTGCGCGCTGCCGCACCGCCGCCGCCCGTAGCGACCCTCGACCAGACTATCATTGCGCAACTGCGTGCCTTGCAAAACGATGGCGAGGCGGACATCCTCATCGATCTGCGCGATACGCTGGTGACTGATGTGACAAATGGCATGCGTACACTCCACGCCGCCCTAGAGAGCGACTCCCCTGCTATGCTCTCCCAGGTTGGGCATCTGCTCAAAGGAAGCTGTGCTGCACTAGGGGCAACGAGGTTCGCCCTGCTCTGGGCTGATGTTGAGCAGTACGGCTATACCGGAGATACCGCCGCCGCACGTGCGCTCCTCAGCACCCTTGAAACCGAGTGGGCGTGCGTCCGCAGTGCCTTTAACAAGCTCATACAGTAAGTGCGGGCTTCCAGCCTACCCGTTGATATAGCAATCCTCTTGGGGTTGTTGTGTGGAGTCAAGGCTTTAGCCGGATAAGGCCGCCTAAAGGCTCGACTCCTTTTCATAACCAGTTTAGGATTGCTATTAGGGCGCAAGCCCCCTGTTCCTATAGCGCCCTCGTGATTGACCAGGAAGAGCCGTCCCCGTCGGTGTGAAGACAGCCCTTACGAACTCGTGCCTCCCCCATCCGTTGCCGCCTCGCCCGTCACCCGGCTCTGGTAGACTAGTTCGCGCAGCGTGTTATCGTCCAGTTTCTCGAAGAATGGCTCCAGGTAGAGCATCTCTTTCAGGCGCGGATCCTGGCTCCCCACATCATCACGCAGTTTCGGGTCTATCG
>CAIRFY010000254.1 GCA_903877945.1 uncultured Oscillochloris sp.
GAGCCTACGGCTGGCCGCCCGCCTGCGCGGGCGGTTCCGGCGTCGGCGCAGGCCGACGCCCAGCCGTAGGCTCCCCAGCGGCGACTTCAGTCGCTCGCCGGGGGAGCCGATAAACCGCATTGTACTGCGGTAAAAAAAGATGTGGGTAAAGATATGCTTTGAGGGAGAGGGGGGGCCGAAACTCCCTGTTGTGGAATCTCCCCTCTCCCCGTGAGGGAGAGGATCTGGGGGTGAGGGCGTCATAGGCGGCCAGACCCGCTCGATCACCAGGGCCGCCAGCGCCGCCGCGCCCCCGCCTACGAGCAACTGGCCGAGCAGTCCGTACTCCCACAGACCGCCGCGCTGCCCGGCTGCCGCCGCTACCTGGAGCGCCAGCGTACACATCAGCGCCACCAGGGAGTGCATCCCCGCCCGCCGCAGCAGCGGGTAGATGCCCGCTGTCGCCAGGAGCATCGCCACAAGCAGATGCAGCGGCGCGGGCCCGTCGCCGGACACGTAGAGCGTATGAAAGACCACGCCCAGATTCCGACCGTCGATCTTTTGCGTAGGCGACTCGATGCGGATCTGCACCCGCTCGCCGGGCTGGGTCGGCAGCAGCAGGCTGTAGGTTTGGAGGCCCGGCTGAACGGAGAAGGATGCCGCGCTGCCTTCTGTGCGCAGCACCAAGGGTGTGGCGCGACTGAAGCCGCTAGAGAGGCTCATGCGGAGGTAGAGCGGGCCACCGGGGTTGGGCGGTTGCAGGAGGGCCGCGCCAGTCGTCCAGCGAAAGAAGCCAGGACGATCCACCAGCGGCTCAAGGTCGTGGAAACCCGTAGTGGGCAGCATCACGGACAGGGCATCGACGGCGAAGGACACGCTGCGGTGACCGCTATAGGCCAGGGCCAGCCAGAGGGGCGCGGCGGCGCAGAGCAGCAGCAGAACGAGCGAGTCGAGCCAGATACGGCGCATAGCCTCAGAAGATCTCTTTTGGTGATGGCTGGCGGCAAAACCGTCGGCCATCACCAAAAAGCTCACGCCATCACCGTCTCGTCCGGCTCCTTGGTGATGTCGCGCAACGTACTCAGGTCGCGGATGCGCTCGGTGAAGAGTACGCCCTGGAGGTGATCCACCTCGTGCTGAATAGCCCAACCGAGCAGTCCATCAGCCCGGCGCAGGCGGCGCAGCTTGCCACTTGGCTCATGAAACTCGACCGTCACCCAGCTATTGCGCGGCACCTGGCCATACCAACCAGGCAGGCTCAGACAGCCTTCATCGCGCATCACTTCATCACCGCTGGTTTTCACAATCCGTGGGTTGATCAGCACATACGGCGCGGCCGGGGCAATCTCGACCTCGGTACCATCTTCCTGCTCCTCAACCTCGGCTGGCACCTCGACAATGCAGAGTTGGATGGGCAGGCCAACCTGCGGGGCGGCCAGACCGACCCCGTTAGCGGCGCGCATCGTCTCAAACATATCGGCTACCAGTTGCCTGATGTTGCGGTCAGGCAGCTTCACCGGGCGGCAGTGCGCCTTGAGGATTTTCTTATCTTCGTCGCTATCAATCCGCAGGATACGTCGTTTTGCCATGATCTTCCCCGCCGTAGACCTTACCATCATCGACGGCGCACCGGCACGCCGCCTCCGGGTGATTATAGCACACGAGGTACAGCGTGACGTATGTGCCTGCATAAGAACCATTAGTACTACAGTTGTAAATATCTTCGCAGAAAGACTCCCGCCGATCACCCCCCCTAGCCCCCCCGCACGCGGGGGGGGAACCAACCAATGCATTGTCCC
>CAIRFY010000255.1 GCA_903877945.1 uncultured Oscillochloris sp.
CAGCCCTCACCCCCCAGCCCCCTCTCCCTGAGCGGGAGAGGGGGAGTCGGACGCATCCCTGCCTGGTGCGGAATCTCCCCTCTCCCCGTGAGGGAGAGGGGCCGGGGGTGAGGGTCGCAAGCCTTAGGGTACGCGCACCCACTTGGCTTGGTCAAACCAGACCGTCTTCCCCGCGTCGCCGGCGAGGTCGCCGAGTTGGATGAATCCGTTGCTGCCTGCGTTGAAGGGAAAGCGCCCAAGGGGAACCCAGCCCGTCTGGGCGGCCTGATTCAGCGCCACCTCGACGGCACCGTCACGATCCTGGATGACATAGCGGGCGGCGCTGGTGATCGCACGCTTGCTCGGACAGACCGGTACGTGGACGTAGAGGTCGTAGTTCCCCGCAGCGGGCAGGTTGGGCTGCCAGCGCGTCACCTGGACACTCTGGGCCGGGTCGCTGACGGTTTTGGCCTGATAGGCGTGGCGGCTATAGCCGCAGCCCATCGCGCTGGAGCCGATCTGCGGGTTGCTATGCCAAAAGTCGCCGCTTAGCTCATCCACGATCTGCTCGGGGAGGTTTGGGTCGCGGGCGGGCGGCCCGGCCAGGGGGTCGCTGCCCATCCAGAGCATCGTCACCTCAACCTCGGTCTGCCCGTTGGCGATGCCAAGATCGTCGATCCAGGTACCATCGCCCACATCCATTGCGGTCGGGTAGGATACGTAGCCTTTGTCGGACTGCCTGCCGTTGTAGCCCTCGTAGTAGGCGGCGTGATCCATCGGCCATCCGCGTTCGAGGTCGGGGTAGCCGGTGCGGACGACGTTCCAGTAGTCGTCACGAACGCTGTAGGGGCCAACATCGTAGACGGGGACGACGGCACTGCGGCCGCGATAGGTGATCCGTACCTTATACTCACCGCCGCCCCTGCTGGACGTGACGCACCTGCATGGCAGGGAGACAAAGCGTGCGTGGGGCGGAATGATGAAGCCATTAGCGGTGCGCCCGCCGACCATACCCTGACGAGAGGCTTTAATCCGAAATGTCGGCGCGACGGCGTAGGGGTCTGCGGCAACCGCGTTGTAGGTGGCGGGGGCGCTGCTCGGTGTAGACGAGACACTCCGAACCACCGGGCTGCGGAGGGCGTCGCCCATGAGAGACAGGCGGTACTGCACGTGTTGTGGGCTGCCGGGGAAAGCGACGACGGCGCCCGAGGGCAGATCGACGATCCATGGAAGCCAGCGGCTACCGTCAAGGGTGGCACGCAGATCGACGTGGAGGGCGGTTCCTGAGGGAATATCGGCGTCGTAGTTGAGCCGGATGCGGGTGGTTGCTGCGAGTGTGGGTAGTTCGGCGATAAGGCTGCCGGAGCGGTGGTAGGCTCCAAAGCGGAAGGCAGCAGGGTCAGCGTCGGTGGCGAGGGCGATGCGCCCATCTGCGAAGCCCAGTACGCCATTGGACTCAAGCAGATTAGTGGTAGGGGTTTGCTGTCGCAGGATACCGGGGCCAGCCGCGTAGGTCGGGGCGGTGGAGATGAACAGGATGCCTAACAGGAGCATCAGGGCTGGCCGCGACCATCGCAAAAAGGTGCGCGTAGACCTCAATCGTCCCTCCTTATTCTACGTTACGTGGTAGAACGGCCACAGCAGGGTGGCCGGGGGGGATTATATCATACTTTTGCACATGCCTGACAAGAGGGTGATAGGAGCATGATAACGTGTAGCCGACGGGAATGACGTAGGATTATTACCGTCGTGACACTTAAACTTGACAAATATACTTTACTAAGTTAAGATATTCCTATACAACAAAGGCAGTACCGCAAAAGTAATGCGGTGAAGCGTCCTGTCATTCTGAGCGAAGCGAAGAATCCCGGCCGGGATTCTTCGCTTCGCTCAGAATGACAGCGTTACTTTTGCGGTATTGCCAACAAAGACATCGGAGGGCGCATCATGTTTCGCATCCCCCAGCTTCGGGTTCGCAGCAACAAGACCGCCGCCGTGTGGCCACTGTTCGCCACCGGGATCGGCCTCGCCGGCATGTTTCGCGCCGCAAGAGCCATCAGCGAACTACTGCTCGTCCTAGAGAGCGCGGGAGCTATGGGCGGGACGCGACGATCGCCTTTTTGAAACTCGATCTCATGAACAATGCGGGCAGGCTAATTCTTTACTTCTTTGCATAAGAAATTGACTTTACACCAAAATCGCAGTAGAATCCCCATAATAAGCTTCAGAGACGCACGACGAGAGGGGATACGCAATGGCACGGGATATGTTGTCTGCGGCAGGGCGAGACCGGCTGGCCGGGCAGCGCGTTGACCGGACGGCGCTGCGGGTGAACCAGGGGTTCATTGTGGGGCTACTGGCAATCGGGTTTGTGCTTAGCCAGCCCTGGCTGGCAGCCCTTGTGGCGACGGTGATGCTCGTCGGCACGGCGGCCCCCGGCGCAGCCCTGTTTCAGCAGATTTACCATCGTCTGCTCAAGCCGACCGGGTTACTAAAGGCGGACATACAGGCCGAAGACCCGGCACCGCACCGCTTCGCTCAGGGTCTCGGCGGCACCGTGCTGGCCCTCGGCGTCCTGGCGCTCTTCGTCGGGCAGGCGATCATCGGCTGGGGCCTGGTGATCGTGGTGATCGCCCTCGCGGCGATCAATCTGGCCTTCGGGTTTTGCGCCGGATGCTTCGTCTACTTTCAGATCCAGCGGCTTCAGCGATAGAGGGTGTGTTTATGATCGAGCGAACGCTGATCCTCGTCGCGCTGGCGGCAGCCCTTGCCGTTGGCTATTGGCTGCTCCAAGGGTGGCAGGCCCGTCGCCTACGCAACCTGGAGTCCGAGCGGCCCTTCGCCGGGCTCGTGCCGGTCGGCAAGCCTGCGGTGGTCGCCTTCACCCTCCCAACGTGCGTAGACTGCAAGGCCCGCCAGGTTCCGGCGCTACGTCGGCTCAGCGAGTCTCTTGGCGACCGTGTGAACATCCAAACCCTCACGGTCTCGGATCACCCCGATCTGGCCGACCGGCTGGGGCTGCTTACGGTGCCAGCCACCGCCGTCGTAGACGCTGGAGGCGTGTTGCGCCATCTTAACCAGGGCTTCGCCGATGTGGAGCGGCTGACGGGGCAACTCAGTGCCGTAGGCAGCTAGGGAGCGCCTCAGACTGAACTTAGTGGGGGGTTGTTGGCGGCAACGTCGCTAACAACCCCCCTGACGATTCCGCCGTGCGGCGTTCGCCCAAAAAAAACCGCACAACGCGGCAGAACGCTCGTGGCCGCTCGTCCATCGGGTTATGCATGGCCAGCGGGATTTCTACATAGCGTGCGCCAGGGATGCGCGTGGTCAGGCGTCGCGAGAGCGAGGCTGGCACCAGGGCGTCGAGCTGTCCGCTAATCACCAGCGTTGGGATGGCGATCTGAGCCAAACGGTCGCCGCTCTGGCTGGCAAAGAGCGAGCGTAGCTGACGATGCAGTCCCTCGGGGTCGAAGGTGGCCAGATAGGAAGCCCGGCGCACCCAGGGTCGCAGCCAGCCCCCGCCGTGCTCGTGGGGAATCCGCATACCCACAGGCCGGAAGACCCGCCCGAGCATCTGGCTGACCCGCAGGGCTGGCCAGCCAACCTGGGTGTGCAAGTAGGTATGGGCGAAGG